>NZ_RYDJ01000200.1:0-1146 GCF_003970355.1 Flavobacterium bomense
ATGAAATTGGTCTAGTAAATTACTTGTTTGATAATAGTATTGATTGGAAAAGTTCATTAAAAAAAGACACTAATTTTTCTAGCAATCTCGACATCCTTATAGCAGGAGAAATTCCCCCTAATCCAACTCAGTTATTAACCAATTCTAATTTTGAAACATTAATTGAAGAGGCAAAGAGCCTTTATGATTTCATTATTCTAGATACTGCTCCTGTGCAAATGGTGTCTGATACGCTCAATTTTAGTCATTTAGCAGATGTAACAGTATATGTATCGAAATTCAATTATACAGATAAGAGATCATTAGTTCAGTTAAATAAATTTATTAAAAAAGAACAATTGAAAAATGTTGGTATTCTTATTAACGAAGTCAATTTAAAAAGTTCATACGGTTATAGTTATGGGATCAACTATGGGTATGAATATCAAGAAAAAAAAGTAAAAAAGTCTTGGTTCAAAAAAGCCTAATTTTCTTTTTTCATGTATGAATTATAAATTATGCAATAGATAAGGCTAAATAATTAAATTCATATAAGAATAAAATGTCAAAAAAAAGAGTTCTTTTAATTTTTGTTTTTGTTATTGCTGCGGTTTTTTATTTTTCATGGTTGCCAGATCCAAGTTTTAAAGACGAAACCTATTTGCCTAGATGGCTTTTGAAATGGAGTGATCATTATTACAATTTGCGTACTGCAATTCCTTTTTTAGCTGTAGGTTTCTTATTAGAAACTTATTCGCAGCAAAAAAGTTCAAACGAAATAAATTACAGTAAAAATTTGAATTTTATTCAAAACTTAGGAATAGCAACAATTATAGTTTGTATAGCCGAAGGCGGACAATTTTTAATTCGAAAAAGGAATCCAGATTTAATGGATGTTTTTTATGGAATTCTAGGAAGTTTAATTGGAGCATTTCTATTCAATTTATATGTCAGATTAAAAGATTAACAATAAAAGATTAACAAATGCGAAATAGACATAAATTTACCTTCATAATTTGCTGTGCTGTCATTGATATGATAGCCATGATATTTGGTACTATGCTATTTTTGAAAATAGCCGCAGTTGAAAAAGTTGGTTTGAATGTTTTGTTTCTCGATAAAATGATTCCTATTACAATCTTAAGTTGGTTGTTTTCAGTTACTTAC
>NZ_RYDJ01000201.1:0-1146 GCF_003970355.1 Flavobacterium bomense
AACCAACCACGATGTAAAAGCGGTAGAATATTTCATCAAAGATGCTTTCGAAAAATTAGGCTTATCACAATACAAAGAGTTTATCCACTTTGGATTAACATCGCAAGACATCAATAATACAGCGATTCCACTTTCGACAAAAGACGCTTTCGAGAAAGTATATATGCCATCACTAATCACTTTGACCTCAAAATTAAAAGATTTAAGTATCGAATGGCGTGACATTCCAATGCTAGCCAGAACTCACGGACAACCGGCTTCGCCAACACGTTTGGGTAAAGAAATTGGTGTTTTTGTAGAACGTCTAGAAGAGCAAATGCGTTTGTTGTTTAACATTCCTTTTGCAGCAAAATTTGGTGGCGCAACCGGAAATTACAATGCCCATCACGTGGCTTATCCACAAATTGATTGGAGAAAATTTGGTGGTACTTTCGTGGAAGAAATTCTTGGATTACACCACTCCTTCCCGACTACACAAATCGAACATTACGATCATTTTGCTGCTTTTTTCGATGCGTTGAAAAGAATCAACACCATCATTATTGATTTAGACAGAGACATTTGGACTTACGTTTCGATGGAATATTTCAAACAAAAAATCAAAGCGGGAGAAATTGGATCATCGGCAATGCCACACAAAGTAAACCCGATAGATTTTGAAAATTCGGAAGGAAATTTAGGAATGGCCAATGCTATTTTCGAACATCTTTCAGCTAAATTACCACTATCAAGATTGCAACGCGACTTGACCGATAGTACGGTTTTGAGAAATATTGGCGTACCAATAGGACACACATTAATCGCTTTTGAAGCTACGTTGAAAGGCTTGAACAAGCTATTTCTGAACGAACCAAAATTCCACGAAGATTTAGAGAAAAACTGGGCAGTTGTTGCCGAAGCGATTCAAACAATCTTGCGTCGTGAAGCCTATCCAAATCCGTATGAAGCATTGAAAGGATTGACTAGAACCAATGAAGCTATTGACAAAAAAGCCATTCATAATTTCATCGCAACTTTAGATGTTTCACCTGAAATTAAAGCCGAATTGATGCAAATCACGCCAAGTAATTTCTTGGGAATTTAATAAAAACCATTCTTAAAGTACAAAGTAATAATGAAGAATTCTATTCTAAAAATCACATTATT
>NZ_RYDJ01000202.1:0-1146 GCF_003970355.1 Flavobacterium bomense
ATCGCTGTACCGTTATACACTATTATGAAAGTAATTGGGAAAGAATTTTTTCCGGAAAACAAAGTAATTCAGCTACTTACTAAAAATATTTAATTTTGGATTTAAAGCTATTGAATTCTGAAATTCAAGAATTTATCAATTCGTCTATTGATAAAACTATTACTAAATTGGCTTTGCAAAAAAATCCATTTCCTGTAATGGAGTGGGTTTCTATTTTAAATCAAATTGAGGCTAAAACCAAATCGAAAGAGAAATTACCCCATTGGTTTGCTACCAAAAACATCATTTATCCCAGCAAAATTTCTGTTGAACAAACCTCATCCGAAAAAACTGCTTCCTATAAATCCGAAATTGTTTCTGGCGAAAGTCTCATTGATTTAACTGGAGGTTTTGGTGTTGACGATTTTTATTTTGCAAAAAAAATAAACAAGGTAACTCATTGCGAAATAAACCCTGAACTTTCCCATATCGTTAAACACAATTTCGAGCAACTCAATGTAAAAAACATAAGATGTCTTTCAGGAGATAGCTTAGAGATTTTGTCGCAATTAAAGGCTGAATACGATTGGATTTACATTGACCCTTCCAGAAGAAGTGATGCCAAAGGCAAAGTTTTTATGCTCAAAGATTGTTTGCCCAATGTTCCTGAACATCTCGATTTTTTATTTAATTCTTCGGATAGAATTCTAATAAAAACAGCACCTCTCCTCGATATTTCGGCTGGATTATCCGAACTAAAAAACGTAAAATCGATACATATTATAGCTCTAGAAAATGAAGTCAAGGAATTATTATGGGAATTACACAAAAATTATTTTGGAAAAACAATCCTGAAAACTATTAACATAGTCAAGGAAAAAAGAGATACTTTCGAGTTTGTATTCAATGAAAATTCCGAAAATCCTGAATATGGTTTGCCAGCGAATTATTTATATGAACCCAACAGTGCGATAATGAAATCAGGCGGATTTGATGAAATCGGCATATTTTATAAACTCAAAAAACTCCATAAACATTCGCATTTATATACTAATTCTGAAATTATCGCCTTTCCTGGAAGAATTTTCGAAATTGATAATACCATTGAATATCACAAAAAAGAGATGAAAATTTTTCTAGAAGGAAAACAATTCAATATCACCACCC
>NZ_RYDJ01000203.1:0-1146 GCF_003970355.1 Flavobacterium bomense
AACAGTCTGGATTAAAGGCAATTATAACCCGATATTTGATGAACAGGGAAATACGTATAAAATATTAAAATTCTCAACAGATGTAACTCTCGTCACAAAACAAGCATATAATCTGGCCCTGCAGGCAGAAGAACTTCAAACGCAGCAGGAAGAGTTGAAACAAATGAATGAAGAGTTGGAACAAATGAATGAAGAGTTAGAAGAACAGGCGCAAAATCTGAAACAACAGCAAGAAGAATTACAAATGTCTAATGAAGAACTGGAGGAACAGACCCAGTCATTGGAAGAACAGACCAAATCATTAGAAGAAAAAAATAAAGAAGTTGAAGCTTCAAAATACGACATTGAACAGAAAACAAAACAACTGGAAATAAGCAGCAAATATAAATCCGAATTTCTTGCAAACATGTCGCATGAATTAAGGACACCACTTAATAGCTTGCTAATCCTGTCAAAAGATTTATCTGAAAATAGAAATAAAAATCTGGATGAGGACCAAGTAGAAAGTGCCGAAATTATTTATAAGAGCGGCCATGATCTGCTTATTTTAATTAATGAAGTTCTTGACCTCTCCAAGATAGAAGCAGGAAAAATGTCGGTAAATGTAGAAAGAGTATCACTTAGAAATTTTACAGATGAACTCCTTCGTAATTTTAAACATCAGGCTGAACAAAAAGGATTGAAGCTGACTTCAAAACTGAATGCAGCATTACCCGAATCCATCCGCACCGATTTGCAACGTTTGAATCAGATATTGAAAAATCTCTTATCCAATGCCATAAAATTTACCGAAAACGGAAGTGTGAACCTAAGTATTGACCGATATACCCAAAGTAAAGTAATCATCTCCGTAACCGATACAGGTATTGGAATACAGGAAGACAAGCAAATGGACATATTTGAAGCCTTTCAACAAGCAGATGGGGGTACTTCCAGAAAGTATGGCGGTACGGGCTTAGGCCTTTCCATTTCACGTGAACTTGCAAATTTGTTAGGAGCTGAAATAAAATTAAGCAGCAAATTAAACGAAGGATCTACTTTTTCAATCATTATTCCTCTGGAAATACATCCTGAACAAGAATCTCTAAGAACAAACACATTAGAAGAGGAGGTTCTGTATAAACCTCATTCCAATATCCATCAGGA
>NZ_RYDJ01000204.1:0-1145 GCF_003970355.1 Flavobacterium bomense
AACATGATATGGTCTAGAAACTACAAAATGAATAATATCTGCAATATCCTCTGCTATCAAGGGTTTTAGACCTTTGTAAGTATTGTTGGCTTTGTCCTTGTCGCCTTTGAAACGCACTTCGCTAAACTCGGTTTCGACCATCCCGGGATGAATGGCTCCCACCCGAATTCCATAAGGATTTAAGTCCATTCGCATACTTTTATTCAAGGCGTCAACAGCATATTTCGATGCGCAATACACATTTCCGTTGGGATACACTTCCTTTCCTGCAATGGAACCAATGTTGATAATATGACCTGATTTTTGTTCGATCATTTGCGGAATTATGGCTTTCGAAACATACAAAAGTCCCTTCACATTGATGTCAATCATAGCGTCCCAATCGTCTAAATTGCCATCTTGTATTGGACTTAAACCATGCGCATTTCCAGCATTATTAATCAAAACATCAATTTTAGAAAAGGCAGAAGACAACGAATTGATGCTTTCAAAAACCGCTATTTTATCCCGAACATCAAAGCACAAAGTGTGGATTTCTGTAAATTCAGAAAGTTCTTTATCGAGTTCCTTCAATCGATCTTCCCGTCTTCCGCAGAGAATTATTTTATAATTGTTTTTGGCTAATATTCGTGCTGTTGCTCTTCCAATTCCGCTGGTCGCTCCTGTAACTAGGGCTGTTTTACTCATGATTTATAGTTTTCCGGAATCATTATTTTTTGATTTCATTTTTGTTATTTTTACCTTTTATGGAACTGGATTTCCAGTACTTGCCGTCCACAATGCAAACCAATCTTCGAGTTCTATTTCGATGGTTGTAGCCTTCATTAAATTGGCAATTCTACTCTTATTGGTTGTGCCAAAAACCGGTAAAATTCCCGAAGGATGTTTTAAAATCCAGGCAATAAGCAAAACCTCAGTTTCTACATTGTATTTTAGCGAAAGTTGTGATGCCAATTCCTTAATTCGAATGGATTTTTCATCAGTTTTTTTAAAAACACTTCCCATTGGAGACCAGCATATTGGCTTGATTTTATGAAGCTGCATATGGTCTAAACTCCCGTTGAGCATTGGTTCAAAATGCGTAATTGAAAACTGGATTTGATTGTAATTAATTTTCATTTTTGTCTCAATTAAATCCGTTTGGC
>NZ_RYDJ01000205.1:0-1143 GCF_003970355.1 Flavobacterium bomense
ACGGTAGAAGCTTTCTTGGTTTCGGTTTCCCATATTCCGTTGTTGAGTGTAGGTTTCAATTGCGCTTTAGGAGCCGATTTATTGAAGCCCTATTTGCAGACTTTGTCACAAAACACTTCTTTCAATGTATCTGCACATCCTAATGCAGGATTGCCAAATGCCTTCGGAGAATACGACGAAACACCGGAAGAAATGCAATCACAAATACGTAGTTATTTAGACGATAATTTAATAAACATCATTGGAGGTTGTTGCGGAACAACGCCAGGACATATCAAATTGATTGCTGATATTGCGAAGGATTATAAACCCAGGGTTTCAGAGGCGGTGATGTAAATTGAAAGAATTGTGATGGATATATGAATTATGTCTTCTGTTCATTTATCGCGGCTGTTTAAAAATTAGATAATTTAAATATTTAAAATAAAAATCTATAAATTATATGCTTATGTTAGAAAAAGAAATTGAGAATATAATTTTAGAAAAAATAAAAGTTCAATTGAAAATCGAAAAATCTTTTTCGGACTTAGTTAATAATTTTGACAGTATGTTTGCTAACATTGATTTTGAAAAAAATTCGTTTTCAATCAGTGATTACTTCGGCGCCGGAATGGGAAAAGCTGGAGCGACTTCAAAACTTCTAGCGGACAATAGAATAAAAGAGGAATGGTTAAGAGAATATAGTTTCAAGGAAGGGAATGTCAAAAATGACTTCAAAGGTCTGTATTTTTTCGTAAATGATATGAGACCTTTTTATGTAGGTATTTCAAAAGGTGTTATAGGAAGAATACTTCAGCATATAAAAGGACACAGCCACAATTCTGCAACACTTGCTTACAAGATCGGATTGCTAAAATATGAGATTATAACGGGTAGTAAACATTCTCTTACCAGAAAGCAACTAAATTTTAAGAATGAAGTTGAACCTATAAAAGGTTTTCTTTCAAATCAAGAAGTGATTTTTTTGCACATAGAGAATGATTATGAACTATATCTTTTTGAAGTATATTGTTCAATGAAACTTGGGACAATGTTAAATAATTTTGAGACTCATTAAAATAGATTTAAATAAATGGTATTATAAATTGAAAGATAAGATAATGAAAAAAATATTAATAACAGTTGTACTAAGTTTTATCTCAT
>NZ_RYDJ01000206.1:0-1143 GCF_003970355.1 Flavobacterium bomense
ATTTATGAAGAGTGTCTGCCAAACCCTGTCCGTTAAAACCCAATTTTGGTTTCACCAACTTTTTTTATTATCGATAACCCTTGTTTTAACTTTATTTATTTGTTAAAAAAATGAAATTTAAAATTTTTTGTTTTTTTCTGTTATTTCTTTATAAATCTCAAATAACACTTTCTCCCTTGATTCGATATATTCAATAATTTGTTGAGATAAGGCCTGTACTAATTCCTCTTTTTTATCTTTATTTTTCCCTAGGAAACCGATGAAATTGGAATCACTAAAATCAATTTTGAAATTTTCAAAATCTTGAAAAAATTTAACATCTCTCCACCAACCATTTTGATTAAATTCAGGAATTTTTACAAAAAGATCTTTGTTTTTATTCTGTAAATCGATAATTCCACAAAATAATTCTGTTCCAATACCTCCGTTACCACTAAAAGGTTCTACTGCAAACAACAATGAATTACCAATGTATTCTTTCGATTCAATCCAAATTTTAGAGTTTTTATCACCAATTTTACTTTCTTTATCAGAAATATCATATTTATCAATTAGTTTTATTTTTAGCTTATCAATGATACCTTCTCTAATGCTACCACATATTTTATATTTTACAGAATCAAACTCTTTAACAATTTGTTCAGCAGATAGAAAATTATTTAAAATTATATTCTGAATTTCGTTACTCATTTCCTGCAATTGCAAAGAATTGTTGAGCAAAAAGGTTTCTTTCTCTGTAGCTATTATATCGGCCGAAACTGATAATGCGTCTTTTTCCGCCTTCAATTTGTTCCAATCAAAGACATTCCAATTGGCTCTCAATCCCACCATTAATATAGGTTGAAATGAATTGTCTATCATATTCAAACCCGGATTTCCATAGCCTGCATTTCCAAAAGCATTAATTTTGGGTAGATTATTTTTGGAAATAACAGTTTTCGAGGCTTCTATTTGTTGGTTTTGAAATTCAAAATATTTTAATTCCGGGCGATTGTTTGCAGCCGTTTCTTGGGTAATTAGTATTGGTTGTTGCAAAATAGTGGTTTCAGAAATAGTCGTAAATGTCAAGGATGAAAGGTTTTCGAACAAGCGTTTTTTATCGAATTGTATTTCTGAAAGTTGCTGTTTAATTTTCAAGTTTTC
>NZ_RYDJ01000207.1:0-1143 GCF_003970355.1 Flavobacterium bomense
AAACTGAAGTTCACTATAGCTTCAGAATAACTTTAGATGGTCTAATTAATTTAGTAGCAAAAAAACTAGTTGGAAAGTATGAAGAACCGACAAAAGAATTTTTATATCAATTAAATATTGCCATTTCCTATATAAGATCTCATCACATAAAAAACGACTTAAACCTTTCTGGGGATTTAATCGAAGCTTATACTTTAATAAGAAAGCAACTTGAAAAGCTAACAAGATTACACGAAATCGACAGTTTACCTCTCAAAATACTTATTGGACAAACACCAAAGGTCAACAATGTGTTTAAAGAGGTTGCAAAAGTATTATATAGAGAACTTTCTGAAGTTGCTCATTTTGGAAAGCCAAAAGTCAGTCAATTGATTTCGTTTCGTACTTCAGATGGAAAAAATGGACCTAGTCTATTTCCAACTTATAAAGAATCCGCATTAATCTGTTATGATAAAAATGCTTTTGTTGCTTTGTAATTCGCTCACTGGTTAATTGAATTTACTATTAAACATAATAAAGAATATGAAAGTGAAGAAGATGAAAACACATTTTCTATACTTTAAAAAATGGCATTAGATTGTAATATTATTAAAACAGATAAATTTTTAGAAAATGGGTAAAAACATAAACCGATAAACTGTCATTTACCGGTTTTGGTTTGAAATGAAAATCTTTGATTAACCCGTTAATTTTGGATAAGGTAATACAAGCAACCGTTTCAGACTGGGCAATGATCTCATTTGATAAAAATAAGAGTAGTATAACGATTGCTTTTTTCAATTATTATTTCTTGTAGAAAGGCAATTTTACCACCTTGGCTGGAACATCATTTTTTCTAATTCTAATAAAAATAACGCTGTCAATTGTACTGTTTATAGTAGTTACATAACCCATTCCGATTCCAATATTCATCGATGGTGACATCGTTCCAGAAGTTACGATTCCAATGACGTTGCCCAAAGCATCCACAATTTCATAATCGTGTCTTGGAACAGCGCGTTCTTGCATTTCGAAAGCGATTAATTTCTTAGAAACACCCGCTTCTTTTTGCTTTTTCAAGTTTTCAGAATTGGTGAATTCTTTGGTGAATTTGGTAATCCAACCCAAACCTGCTTCGAGTGGCGAAGTCGTGTCATTGATGTC
>NZ_RYDJ01000208.1:0-1140 GCF_003970355.1 Flavobacterium bomense
TCAAGCGGCACAATTAGATTCAATTGTATCTACAACAAATATTGATAATTTATTAATTGATTATGTTCCGCGTTCCTCTAAAAGTTTTTACGAAAAGAGGAATGATGATTTGTACGCATTGGTACTGCCTTTTAATAATTTTAAAATAGGTGTTCCGCAATCCCTCTCAAAAGGAATGTTTAATTACAATTTATTTAATAAACTTACACTTCATGCTAGACATGTTAGGGATTTTAACCAATTGCCAATTCCCTTTTTGTGTATTGCAACTGACATTGAAATAGGGAAACAAGTGGTGCTGGACAAAGGAGTTTTAGCACAAGCATTAACTGCAAGCTCAGCATTACCATCCGTGTTTTCTCCAGTAATACTTGATGGCAAATTGTTGGTTGACGGAGGTGTTAACAACAATTATCCCATTGAAGAAATTAGGAATCTGGGAGCCGATATTATCATTGGTGTAGATGTACAAAGTGGGTTGCGAGACAAAGACCAACTTCAAGATGCTACTAAAATTTTATTTCAAATCAATAATCTACAGATGATTGAAAAAATGGATGGCAATGCTAAAAATACAGATGTATATATTAAACCCGACATTAAAAATATTGGAGCAGTATCTTTTGAAAAGGCCAAAGAAATTATTCAAAGAGGCGAAGAAGCTGCGTTTACAGTTTATGAAGATCTAGATAAACTAGCCGATAAGACCAATCCATATCAAAAACCAAAGTTAAAAATAGAATCCGATAGCTTGTACATTATTAACATTATATACAATAATTTGGTTCATTATTCTAAAGCATATATTGAAGGGAAATTGAAGTTTCAATCGTGTTCAAAAATTAGGTATAAAGATTTAGAAACAGGAATCAATAATATTGATGCCACTCATAATTTTGGAACAGTAATTTATTCATTAGAACCCAATGGAGAGGGAGATGATTTGATTTTGAACTTGATTGAAAACCCTGTAAAAACGTATTTAAAATTTGGATTGCATTATGACGGACTTTATAAAAGCGCGTTATTGGTTAATATTACCAATAAAAACACTCTTTTTAAAAACGATGTTGCTTCATTCGATTTGATTATTGGTGATAATGTACGTTATAATTTAGATTATTATATCGATAATGGGTA
>NZ_RYDJ01000209.1:0-1139 GCF_003970355.1 Flavobacterium bomense
ATGCTCGCTGACATTTCGCAGCGCAAAATACCTTTAGTTATACAGTGTTTTTTGACTATTTTATTGATACAAAAAAGTATCACTATCTACCATTTTCCTGAATTGTATTTTTTCTTTTTGGCAGGTTTACTAAGTACTATTATAGCTTTGATTTTCTTGTTTTACAAAATAAAAGCCAGCCTTCATATGATTGCTGTAAGTGCCTTAACTGTTTTTGTTATTGGATTAAGTATTCACAATCAAGCTCAGAACATCGATGTGATTGCTTTTCTTGTGCTTATGAATGGTTTTGTGGCTTCCTCAAGACTAGAAATGAAAGCGCATACACCCAAAGAATTGGTGATTGGCCTTATATCAGGTCTGCTTCCGCAATTGTTTTTGTTGTCTTTTTGGTTATAAAATATAGAACATAATTCCAACATTAAAGGAATTCATATCTATAGTTTCAGTAGTAGTTTTTGCTGATTCAAAAAGCGAATTCAAACCATAATAAGCGAAAATATTTATCGAATTGTATCCAACTGATATATAAGTTCCGTATTGAAATTTATTAAAATCATTATTATTATGTACTTCCATTTGACCAATAGAATCCTCATAAATTGATTTGTCATAAATTAAATAACCTACTTTAAATCCGCCATAAATTCGCCAAAATTTATGACTTTCAAAAGTCGATGACCTCCATCTGAACTCAATTGGCATTTCGACTAGCAGCTGACTGAATCTGTTTTTGTTATACGTAGCATTCGATTCAATAATGGAATAAACAGGAATTTGATTCAATTCTGTAATCTTCAGATTCTGATTGTAGTTATTGTATGAAAGCCCAACTCCTGGAGCTATTGCAACCGTCCGATTTTTATTGACAGGAAAATCCCTAAGAAACCCAACAGAAAATCCTGAAGAAAATTTATCTTGAGTTAAACCCATAGGTTTGTTTTGCAAGGTGTTGAGAGTAAAACTAAAATAAAATTGATCTTCTCTGTATAAAGAGTCGATTTTTATTTTGGGAACTTCCTCTGCAGTCGCTTTTTCTTGCGAAAAAACTGGAATAATATAGAGTAGAAGAAAACTGCTAATAAATAATCGCATATTATTTTTTTGAGGTATAAAATTACAAAAAAAGAGAACAGAAA
>NZ_RYDJ01000020.1:0-50970 GCF_003970355.1 Flavobacterium bomense
TGCATCGACCATTGCCAGTAATTCGTATAATATGTTATCTTTTAGTATTGCTTCTACTACTGTATTGTATAACGGTTCGATGGCTTGACCTCTATCGTTTCCTCTAGCGTAAGGCCAAACATATTTTTCTGAGGCATTTATAATTTTATTTAACGGTTCTGCAGAATGGGCTGTCAGTACACCTCTTACTATTGGTCCAGGGTGTTGTGGAAACGCATAGCTTATGCCGTGGATGATGAATTCATTGAATGCTATACGGTTTACTTTTTTTCTTGCGTCATCAATTAAGCCTGCATATTTGGAACGATTGAGAGATTGGCTGACTTCTGATTGGCTCATTCCCAATTCTTCTGCCAGTGTATGGTGAAACCAATCTTTGTTTCCTAAAGCGATAATCTTTAGGAGGATTACTATGTCTTGTGGCTTTAGATTATTTTTTATTTGGGACATTTTCTTTATATTGCATATTGCGATATGCAATATTACTTAATATTTACTTATAAAACAATAGATTACTATTTTATATCGCATATCGCGATATGCAATATATCTCTATTGACTATAACAAATTGAGTTGAGGTTAATTATTTAAATACTATGTGTAAAATATGATTCTAAGTATGTATTGACTTCAGCTAAAACATTCTGATATTCTATAATTAATTCTTTTAGTATTTTTTTTCTTAATCTCACCGCTTGAATTCATTATGTCTAATTGAGTTGATACGTCCTCTAAATTCCAAACAAGGTTTCTCCTTTATTGGTAGCAGTTATTGTTGCTGATTTTGTTAATGGCAAGTGCGCAAAAGCATTTCTTGTATTCATTAAAGTTTGAACTTTACTTATCATTTTGTTATCAAATGAATCAATATTTCTTAATATTTTCATTTTGGCACCCGTGCTTACAATTGAAGAGTTAAGGACAATAGTTTTAAATTCATGTTCTTTTGCAGGAGAAAAGTAGCGTATCGTAGATATCAAATTCTTTCTTTTTAGAATGGAAAAACTTTTTGCCTAATCCCCAGAAAATTTATGTGACCCATGATTTCTCGTATCATAAATGATCCTATTAATTTATTGGCCATACTGATGTGATTTGATCGCAAAGTAGGACTAAAAATCATCATCAAAACTGTCCAGTTTGAACCGGAATGAGGTGTTCACTTTGCTCCGGAATCACCTGTCCAGTTTGAACCGGAATGGGGTGTTCAGTTTGACCCGGAATATCCAATAAGAATTTGTTGGATTCCTCTAATATATTCCGTTGGATTGTGATTTAAGTCAGCCATATTTTTATAGATTACTTTTTTAATTATTTTACTCTCAAAACTTCTAACAACTTAAAATTTAGATACAACTTTTCTTTGCCCACTTGTTCACTTTTCAAGAAACCGTGATTTTCCAATTCTTTTAAATAATTACCTACCGTTTTTAGATTGCCTAATCCTGCCTTTTCTAATTGGTTTCTTTTTGTATATGGTAATCGGAATAGCTCTTCCATAAGGTCTTTTGAATATATTTTTGGTAACTTTTGTTGTATTTCGGTTCCCATTTCATTCATCAGTTTTTCAATCTCCGCTATTTGGCTCCTTCCTTTTAGGGCTGTTTGTTCCACCATATCCAGCATATATATAATCCAATCTTCCCAATTTCCTTCTTCTGTTACTTTTCTGAGATTGGTGTAGTATTTGTCTTTGTGTTGAATGATATAATTACTTAAATATAGTGCCGGTAAATCAAGTAAGCCTGTCATTTTGAGGTATAATAATAGAATAATTCTTCCTGTACGACCATTTCCATCAAAGAATGGGTGAATTGCTTCAAACTGGTAATGAATGATTGCCATTTTTACTAATGGGTCAATATTATCTTCTGCGTGAATAAAATCTTCTAGGTTTTTTAGCTTTTCTCTAATTACATTTTCTCCTTCTGGTGGTGTATAGACTACAGAGTTTGTTGCTGGGTTTTTTAATTGTGTTCCAGGTGCATTTCTTATACTGGATTGATTTTCTTTTATGATTTGCATTATTGCAACAAATAGATTTGTCGTTAGGATAGGTCGGTTTTCTACTTGTTCTACACCAAACCACAAGGCATTTTTGTAATGCATTACTTCTTTTGTAGCAGGATTATCATTTTTTTTCTCAGCAATCGATGCTTTGAACAGTTCGTCTTGTGTTGTGATTATATTTTCAATTGCAGAACTAGCTTGTGCTTCCTGTAAATTGATTGTGTCTATAAATAATGTTGGATTGGGTAAATTTGTAATTGCTCCTTTTAGCTCTGATAAAGCTCTACTGGCTGCAATTGTTTTTTTGAGTATTGTAGTATTTTCTATTTCCGCTTGTGGGGGTAATAACGGCAAATCATTGTACGCAATTTCTGGATTATGTGTTATTCTCTTACTCATATTATAATTTTTAAACGAAGGCGTTTATTACCTTTAATTTGTGTTCGAGTGTAAATATAATAAAAATTTACTCTCGTTTTGTTTTTGAGAGTAAATATTGCCCTCGTTTGATTTTAAGTTTTTCTTTCTTTACAAAAAGGTAATTGACATTAAATATCGGGGTTTGTTTTTTGTTATTATTTAACTTTTATTGAGGGTAAATATAATTCTTCAATAAAATAGTTTTGGAATAACGAAGTTTCATCTTTTACAACACCAAGCACAATTAGCCGACCAGCTTGCTGATCTCAATATTATAGATTTCATTATAGAAAATTAATTTACTTGCCAACTGCGGCTTAATTTCCTTGAAAAATTCTATTTCTTCTGATTTACTGGTAAAACTATGTTTTTTGAAAAATGCTTTCAATTGTTCTAAGCTTGCTATTGTAGCTTTAATAGCCTGCTGAGAAGAGTGTATTGGGTAATCTACATTGGAATGGGTTGTTTTTAATTGTTTTTCTAATTCTGCCATTATTGAATTTGAGTAGTTTTTCATTGGATTCGCTGCTAATTAAGTATTTAAGACCTGTCTATTGTCTTATTTGTAGTCAGCAAATCTATTTGGACGTATGCATTTTAGCAAATGTTTACTTGTGTAATTCCCGAATTGCATAGTAGAATTCCCGAATTGCATACTTTGTTTTTTGATATTCATGCGGTAAATAGGCTTTGTATTTACCGTAATAATGCGGTGATTAATGAAAATAATCACGGCATATTTTTATTTGCGGTATATTGGATAATCAGGAATAATTCGAGGTCGATAGATCATGAAGAGTTATGATGAGATGCTTTATGGTCTTTACCTTACTTATTTAAAAGATTAAGTGCTTATTTATGAGTAACTTACTTACTTTTAAAATTACAGTAGCGTTTAATTACTTTTCTAATTTTATACTTATATGTTATTTTGATTTATCCTAAAATCAGGTTGTCAATTTGACTTGTTTTTCACGTACTTGGACCGATTAAAAGGAGACATAATCTTGAATCAAAAACTAATTTCTCTAAAAGTCCTGTAAAAGGAAAAATTAAAATAAATAAGGATATATAAATACTTTTTTTATTTAGCAATGAGTCAATTTTTATTTTATTTTACATTTTTTCAATTTAAAAAACTACAAATTCTTTTTAATTAAAACATTGATTAATATAAAAAGACAGTATGGATTCCTTCAGTCAGGAATTAAATTAAAATTTAAAAAAGGGTTACTTAATCCGAAAGGATATAAAAGGATTTATGAAATGTAGAACTAATAAAAAATAGATTTGAAAAGGTATAGAAATAACTTTGGGGCATTAGATAGCAATGAAATTACTTTATTTATTCATAATAAAAAACAAAAAATAGAATTTCAGGATATTTTAAAAATTAGATTTATTAAAAGACAAAAATATCTTTTAAATTATCTTGTTTTTTTTGTGTCTGTTCTTTTAATGTTTTTTATTAAAAATAATTCTTTGTCTAGTCATCAACATCTAATTTTTTTGTTTTCAAGCTTGATACTTTTACTGATTAGCTTTTTTTTTAAATCATTTGAATATAAGTTCATTCTAATTAAAAAAAATGATTTTATAATAATTGATGTTCCTAGTAAATTAAGTATGGAAGCTGAAAATTTAGTAAATCAATACCATTTAGTCTATGCTGAGTACAAAAATTGGACAAATTTTCAAGACTAATTTAAATAGGAATAAAAACCTATCTTAAATCGTTGAGATTTCTGTCTAGAAAATGAGTGCGGCCTAGTCATACTGTTAATAATCACAATATTATTTTAAAAAAAAGGAATCATATTAAAAAAATAGAAGTAAAAATGACAACTTATCATCGATTTTGAGTTCAATTCAAATTGCTTAATTAGGAATTAAGCGCTAAAACATCTCATTTTAGATTATAAATTCAAATCTTTTATTTAATTCGAATTTTAAGTGTACATCCTAATGATTCTAAAATCAAAAAATAATGCGTATTTGTAATTTCTTTTACAACTGCATTTTGATTCAAAAAGGGTCCGGAATCTACTTGTATTGTTTCTCCAACCTGATATGACGTTATTGATATTTCAGCTGTTTCATCTTTCAGCCATTCTTTTATGGTTTCAATTTCTTTGTCTTTTACAATAGCATGCTTTCCCAACCAGAATAAATATCGGATAGCCCCGGGTGAAGTAAAGACTAAATTCCTGTCTTTTTCTGCTAATTGAACAAAAACATAATGATTAAAAAGAGGTACTTGTATCTTCTTTTTTCTATCGGACCATTGTTGCTCTTTTATAATTAAAGGACAGTAACAATTTATACCAAACCGATTTAATTGTTCTGCTACTTTTTTTTCCCCTTTGGGTTTCGTATATACTACATACCAGTTCATATTGCTTTCTTCTATTTTAGTGGAAGTATAATTCGTTTGATATTACTAACTAAATTCTAATTGCAATTTTAAAAATACAGTTAGATTCTATAATTTATACTTATATGTTAGGTGTTGAGGTACTCTTTTTAGTGCTTTTAAAAATAGATAAAACTAGGTAAGCTATTTCTTTAAATTTAAAACAATTTTTTAAATAATGGATTTAAAGAATTAATCGTAATTTATTTGGTAGGGATTTGTCTTTTTTTTAATGTTAGGAAGTGTATTTTCTTGGTATGAATCAATGAAACCAGTAAATGCAGAAAGGAAGATGTTCTTTCTTCTAGTTCTTTTAGTTCTTTTAGTTTTGGACTCTTTATTATCTAAGATCAAACTCGTCTACAGTTGTACATTTTTTGTTTTTGATACCAATCATTGCTTACTAAATCCATGTGTTTTATTTTGAAACTTTCAAAATCAAAGTCGTATCGGCTGTTGCAATTGAATAGTGCTTGCCGTTGCTTTCTTGTAGTCCCGAAATAGAAAAATTAATCCTCGAATTATTTAATGAATCGTTATTGGTAAAAAATTCTGATTTATAATAGCTGCAGGAGAGGTGGTAATTCCTTTGAAATTAATTATAAAAATAGTGGTGTCAATCAGACTTTGTTCAATGATTTTAACATATTCCAGTATTTTTGGTTGCCAATTTTAAATCTGGTTAACAAGCTATTATTGATAATGTCGTAATATGAAGATCTGAATTGGGATAATATTATTGTTCTGGTTCTGCTTTTCGAAGTTTATATAGGAAAGACTGAATTTTATTTTGAAAATGTTACAAATTCGTTGTTTAAATAATCTTCAATTAAACTTTCGTCTTCTGCTGCTTTGGCTATGTTTAAAGTTGAACTTTCTCCATAACATTTTACTGAAAACTGCTGCTCCTTTTTGTCCAAACGTAAAATTAAGAATCCAGCCGATTCCCCTTGCTGTAGTACTTCATTGTGCAATATTTTTGAACTAAAAATAATGGGTATTTTTTTTTCATTTATAATATATTTTAAAATCTTCATTTTAATTGAATTTATAGTTAGTAGTTACTTCTTTGAATTCTAAATAATAATTGTTAAGGGGTTTTTCTTTATTTCGAACTTTTATTTTTTTATTTCCATTATAGAAAAAAAGTACTACTTGAACATATTTTGCATTATTAACATTATTGATTGTTTAAGTTCAAATGTATATATAATGTAAAACATAAGAAGGAATAACATGGCGATTTTCTCCTAATTTCGGACATTTTGATTCTGATGATTTTTTTGTAGTAATTTTAAAAAGTATTATTTTTAGTTCTTTAACTGAAGCATGTCCAATTGTTAACAATGTAGTATTTAGAAGGTACTTTAATTACTATTGCATTTAGACTTTCAATGACTATAAAAACCTTCTAAAATATTAAACATATCCAAAGAAATTATATCCAAACCATTATGTCGCCAAAAAATTGTAGATAAATAAGAAATGTTGTTTTAAATTTAAAATATCAGTATTTTCTTTGTTTTATTTCTTTAATTCAATAGCATATTTGTCTTTTAATTTTTTTTTTTAAAATGTAAAACAATAAGGTATTTCATGTTATTTTAATATTATTCTAGTTTTTAACAGTTAAAACACTTTTATTGGTTTTTTATAATGTTTATTTAACGTATTTGGTATTTTATGTTAAAAAAATTAATTATGTAAATTAGAATTGTCCTTATTTAGGACATAATAGTACTAAGGTGAACATAATATCGGTTGTAAAAAAGAGTATTATTGTAATAACGTTTAAGATTTAAGTATTATTAAACAGATTTTCGTTTTTTTAACAAATGTTTAATAGATATATTAATACAAGTTTAATTCACAACTTCCTCAAATCATGAATAAAAAGACTTATTATAATATACGAAAAATTCGAGAGATGAATGATCTAACTCGAGATTATGTAGCCGGAGAACTGCAAATGAGTACTAGTGGTTATGGTAAAATAGAACGCGGTGAAATTGATTTGACTATTTCTAAACTTTATAAGATTGCTGCTGTTTTGGGAGTTTCAATTACTGACTTATTGTTTTTTGATGTTTCAACTCTTTTCAAGAATAATGTAAATGAGACCTCCGTACATCAAGCAAGTCCTGAAGCAAATACTTTTTTTGATAAAGAACAGGTAGTTAATTTAGAAAATGTGAACCAATTACCGATAAATAAAAACAGGTGAATTTAAAAACACGAGGTTAGATTTATAATACTTTTTTTTTAATTTATGTTCCTCGCCTAAATTAGTGGAATTGTATTTTTAGAATAAGAACCTTTTTTTAGAAAACAACTTTGTTTTTCATTTATTTATCTTAAATTAGCAATACAATTATCTTTTTGAAATTTAATCAAAAGAATTCTTCGAGGCTATGCCTCGGAGTCACTAGTTAAAGAGTAGTATATTTGTTTGATGAGTGTACCTGTTTTCAAACGGCATAATAAAAGTTTGTTACTTTATCATTTTAGTTTACCAGATAAAGTATCGAAGAAATGTTTTGTCTGAAGAAGTAGAAATAAGTTTGTAAAAACATTGCAGAACGGTTTGAAATTCATTTTATTGAAATTGGGGCAGATGAAAATCACGTTCATTTTTTGATACAAAGTCTACCAAAAATTTCTGTTGAAATCATTGTTATAACAGTAAAAAGTATAACTGCAAAAGAAATTTTCCGATTGCGTCAAGACGTTAAAAGTAAATTATGGGGTGGTAATTTTTGGACGAGTGGATATTATATAAATACAGTTGGTTAATATGGAAATGAGAATGTAATTCAGAAATACATTCAAAATCAAGGAGAAGAAAAGACTGTTTACAAATCATTTAACAAAAACCAGCTACGGTTAACTTTTGAATAACACGATACCTTTAGGCTCTGCCTCAGGGTTATTCATTATTTTCAATAAAAAAAATATGATTTATAAAAAAATAAAAGAAATAAGGTTGTTCAAGAATGTGACTGTTGACTTTGCAGCTTCGGAATTGGAAGTAAGTATTTCTGATTATTTGGCTATTGAAAATGGAACAGTTGATATGAAATTGTCTAAAATTTTTAAATTAGCAGTTATTTTTAATGTTTGTGCTTATGAATTTTTTGATGATACTGAATTTGGAAATAATTCGACTTGTATTAATGTAGGTACCTAGTTCCACAACGTTGTTGATGTGAGTTGATTTAATTTTGAGTCAAATTTAGGATTTTATTTTTAAATATAATTTCTTGATCTTAAAAAGAAATCAATTCGAATTTTGGGTCTAGTTTAAACTATTCTTTCATTTAGTATTAATTCATTTAGTAGTATTTGGATGCGCAAATAAAACCCGCAGTATTAGTTAAGCAACATTTTTAAAATTATTTTTCTGTATCCAGAATTCTTCAATGGTTTGTAATCTAAAGCGGAAAGCCTTCTTTTCGTGTTATAGCAAATTTCAATAATTTCAAATATAGCTCGTTTCATCTGTTCTTTTGATAGGAGTTTATTTCTATGAATTTGTTCTGTTTTCAAAGTCTTAAAAAAGCTCTCAGCTACTGCATTATCAGAATAATTCCCTTTTCGGCTCATGCTTCTTGTAATCATTTTATAAGATTCAATCACATTGGTGAACTTTTTACTAGCATATTGAACTCCACGGTCAGAATGAAATAGTAATCCTTTTTCAATACTTCGGTTTTTAACAGCCATTTTCCAAGCTGCCAACGAAGTTTCCCCTACATTCATTCCATTACTTAGACTCCATCCGATAATTTTTCTGTCATAAAGGTCTAAAACGGTTGTTGAATATATAAATCCTTCTTTTACTATAATTTAAGTAAGTCCGATACCCAAACTTTTGACGGTTTTGTAACTGAAAATTCTCTATTAAAAACATTGGGAACAATTAAATACTTATGCTTAGAATTTGTTGTAACCTTGAATTTCTAGCTTAATTTACTTCTTAAACCCAGTTGATTCCTATATTTAGCAACCGTAACTCTTGATATTTTATTACCCAGAGAAATCAACTCTGCCGTCATTCGTGGACTTCCATATCGCTGTTTTGAATCAAAATAAATGGAAGTTATCTTTTCTTTCACAAGTAAGACTCTTTGTTTTCGCTCTGAAACGGACTGACTTTTCCAATGATAATAACGTCTTTGTCCTGCTTGTAATACTTTGCACATCTTTTCAATCGGAAATATCTTTTCATTGTTTCTGATTAAAGTATAAATCATCGACCGTTTTTGGAAAAGATGTCTATCGCTTTTTTTAATATATCGTGTTCTAGTTCTGCGTCTTTTGAACCTACTTATAAGCTCTGCTATTCGTTCCTGTTCTGGCGTTTTCTTTTACAATTGCCGTTACCTGGAAAACTTCCTTGCCCAAACTCTTCATACTAATCATACTCTTTTCTCTATTTATTCAATTGTGGAGCTGTAACTCTTAATTCTCTAGCTAATTCTGAAATGTTAGGCCTCTCATAACTCAATTGGACGGTTTTCTCTTTAAAAGCACGGTCGTAAATTTTACGTACTTGTTTCATAAATTAAAATTAAGGTTTTTATTCTTAACTTTTTATACAGGTAAAGTTAGCAAGTCCATTCCTATGCTAATTTTTTGTTTTTTTCTTAAAAAATGATAGCGATATTTTTAGAAGACTACAACTACTTGATCAGATTGTTGTAAAATGTTTGTAGTTAATGTTTTAATAAAGTTTATAAAAAAAAAATTCTAAAATTTTTATAAATTATTTTTTTGGGCCTTAATACAATTGTTATTTTGGAGATGTTGCGAGTCTATATTGGGCTTAATTGTCCTTAATCCGGCTATTTAACCACAAAAAATGATTGTCTGAAAAACCAAAAAATTTTATCATTGCATAGTAGTTTAGTTAATTATTGCTTAAATGTCTATGAAGTTTTTGTAGTCTATTAAACATCTTATAGCTCATTTATCAAATTTACCATTCTACCCAAAAATTTCTTTTTTTTTATTTTGTAATCACATAAAAATGTGACTTACAATAGGGAACCTTTTTTCTTTTTTGTAATTAAATTCAATTTAAAGCTCTTATTTAATTTAATAAAAAATAAAAAAGCAAACGTTTTAAATTATAATCTTATTTCATTATACCGATCAATAATCAATTTCATTTATAATTAAAACTTATGAAAACTGGTATCACCTTTAGTGCTTTTGACTTGTTACATGCGGGTCATATTAAAATGCTCGAAGAAGCTAAACTTCATTGTGATTATTTAATTGTTGGTTTACAGACAGATCCAAGCGTAGATCGTCCTAAAAAAAATAAACCAACTCAATCTGTAGTAGAACGGTACATTCAATTAAAAGGATGCAAGTTTGTAGATGAAGTCGTTCCATATACTACAGAGCAAGATCTTGAAGATATTCTTCGAGCTTTTCATATTCACCTACGAATTGTTGGTGATGAATATAAAGATAAAGATTTTACAGGCCGGAGTTATTGTGAAGAAAAGGGTATTGAATTATATTTTAATACTAGAGATCATCGATTTTCTAGTAGTAGTCTCCGTCGGGAGGTAGCAGAAAAAGAGCTTTTAAGTGTAAAATAATTAATTAACTAATCCACTCTTTTATATTAACAATATTAATGAATACAAGACAACATATTACCCATGTAGTTCTCACTGGCGGCGTAGGAAGTAGATTGTGGCCACTTTCACGTAAAAGTCAACCCAAACAGTATTTAAGTTTGTTTGCAGGAAGATCTCTTTTTGAATTGACTGTAGCACGAAACGCTGCTTTAGTTACTGATGTAATTATTGTTGGTAATGCTGGAAATTGTCACTTAAGCACCGAAGTAATGGTGAAAAAGGAGGCATCCTATACTCACATCATAGAAGCAACACCTCGTAATACTGCAGCAGCGATCGCTTTTGCAGCTTTTGCCTCAGAACCGGATGACATTTTAGTTGTAACACCTTCAGATCATATTATAGAGGAAACAGACCTTTATGAGCGTACTGTTGAGGAGGCGATTGCACTGGCAAAGAATAATTATATAGTCACTTTTGGTATCCAGCCAACTAAACCAGAAATTGGATATGGTTATATTGAATTTGAAGGATCAAATGTACTTGCCTTTCATGAGAAACCAAATATCGAAACTGCTGTAGCTTTTATCGCACAGGGAAATTATTTATGGAATAGCGGTCTTTTTTGTTTTAAAGCAGGACTTTATCTGGAGGAATTAAAAAAACAAGAACCTGAACTGTACAAGTATTCTAAAATAGCTTGGGAGTCAAATGTAGATGGAATGCTTGATTATGATTTGTCAATGCAAATTCCAGCTATTAGTGTTGATTATGCTGTAATGGAAAGGAGTAAAAATATACGTGTTGTGCCCTCCCATTTTGGATGGTCAGATTTAGGGTCTTTTGAATCTGTTTATGAATATTTAGTCAAGACTGGACATCCTGTAGATGATAAAGGAAACATAAGTATTGGCAGTACCATTCACACCGCTTTTGTTGGAGTTGAAAATTGCTTACTGGTTCATAGTTCAGATGCCTTATTGATTTTACAAAAAGAAAAATCTCAGGATGTCAAGCACGTTTATCAACAACTGGAATCTGTAGGGTCTGAATTGATTTAGTGCAATTGTGCCGTAAATGAAAAGCAGGAAAGCAATCGTGAAAATTGTTTTTCAAATGAATACAAAAGAGACAAATTTTATCCTAACAAAAAATCATCCTTTAAAAACAAAAAAATATGGAACATGATAGTAGACCCTGGGGGCAATATTGGGTATTAGACGATGCTACTACACATAAAGTAAAAAGAATTTTAGTGGATCCGGATGAACGTTTATCCTATCAGTATCACCATCATCGATCTGAGGCTTGGACTATAGTTTCTGGAGTTGGTCGCATCACATTAGATGGAATTGTTAAAGACTATAAAGTGGGTGATACCGCCATAATTCCGCAAGGCGTTAAACACCGAATAGAAAATGCTTTCAATGAACCTCTTATCTTTATTGAGGTGCAACATGGCAGTTATTTTGGTGAGGATGATATTGTTCGTATTGAAGATGATTATCAAAGAGTCTAGAGTATATTAATTTTTAATTTTAATTCATTAATGATTGAAAAAAGAATAAGTTCTTTAGAATTCGATGAAGCGTTAAAACTAATAGCGGCTTATAAATTGCAATTAATGCATGAGTTAAAAGAAAATGTTTTAGTAGACAACATTAATATTCAAAATGATGTTAATGAAAAAACTTTTAAAGCGCTAAAAATTTACTATCAGCTGTATTACAAAATAGAACTTAATTGGGATGATTTGGCGGTTATGGAAATATCTTTATTGAAATCAATTGATTATAATAAAATGGCATTTGTAAAAGGATTTGGATTCATTTCTTTGTTTAATTTTAAAGAACTAATGATTTCTTGCTCTATTTTGAAAGAAGAAGAGTATTGTCAACTTAAAAAACGTTATCGTTAAACGGTTAGATATTCGTCAACAAACTACATTATTATTATTATTATTAATTTAAGTTTATTGTATTTAAAAAGAACAAATTTTTTTGTTCAAAATTTATTAAAAAAAGGAAAATTCACAATAGGCTAACTATTTTAAAAGATGATTAATAAAAACAGTACAATTTATATTGCCGGACACAAGGGAATGGTAGGTTCTGCCATCTGGAGAACTTTGACGGAACTAGGTTATACGAATCTAATAGGCGCTTCAAGGAAAGAGGTTGATTTAAGAAAGCAATCAGTTGTTCGCGATTTCATCCGAAAAATAAAACCCGATGTTATTATTGATGCTGCTGCCAAAGTAGGTGGGATTTTAGCGAATAATAGTTTCCCGTATGAATTCCTGATGGAAAACCTGCAAATTCAAAATAACCTTATTGATGCCGCCCACCGTTTGGGGGTGGATAAATTTATCTTTTTAGGGAGTTCTTGTATTTACCCCAAATTAGCCCCGCAACCTCTGAAGGAAGAGTATTTATTGACAGGACCTTTGGAACCGACTAACGAATGGTATGCTATAGCCAAAATCACTGGAGTAAAAGCCTGTGAGGCTTTACGGAACGAATACGATAAGGATTTTGTGAGTTTGATGCCTACTAATTTATACGGTACTCACGATAATTTTGATTTGAACAGTTCGCATGTTTTGCCAGCTATGATTCGCAAATTTCATGAAGCCAAATTAAATAATCATGCAGTTGTAATATTATGGGGAAGCGGTACTCCTTTGCGCGAATTTCTATTTGTAGATGATATGGCAGCAGCTGTTGTTTTTGCCTTAGAGAATAAATTACCAGACTCCTTATATAATGTAGGTAGCGGAATCGATTTAACTATTCGAGAATTAGCCTTAACGATTCAAAGAATTATCGGTCATGAAGGCGATATTATATGGGACGATACTAAACCAGATGGTACTCCCCGAAAATTAATGGATGTTTCTAAAATGCATAATTTGGGTTGGAAACATAAGGTTGACTTAGAAACAGGAATCCAATTGACTTATGATTGGTTTTTGGATCATACTGATATTATTAAAGAAATTAAGCTATAAATAGTTTTTTTTTAAAATTCTGATTTCAAAGAAATCTACATTCGCTTAAGGCATTTTTACTTTAGGCTACTATACAACTTTACTATTTTAATCCCATTGCGCTTTAGCGTAGACGCACTTTTGTGCCTTAGAACAAACTTATGAATCCAACACCAAAAACAGCTTTTATTACCGGAGTTACCGGACAAGACGGCGCTTATCTTAGTGAATTTTTATTGAAAAAGGGTTACATCGTACATGGATTAAAAAGACGTTCCTCTTTGTTTAATACGGATCGGATTGATCATTTGTATCAGGATCCTCATATGGATCACCGTAATTTTATTTTGCATTATGGCGATATGACGGACAGTACGAACTTAACCCGATTGATTAAAGAAATCCAACCGGATGAGATTTACAACTTGGCGGCCATGAGTCATGTAGCAGTTTCCTTTGAAACACCAGAATACACTGGAAATGCGGATGGATTGGGAACCTTGCGTATTTTAGATGCTGTACGTTTTTTGGGATTAGAGAAAAAGACACGTATTTATCAAGCCTCTACTTCAGAGTTGTATGGTAAAGTACAGGAAGTACCGCAATCAGAAACAACATCCTTTTATCCCCGTTCGCCTTATGCTGTAGCCAAGATGTATGCTTTTTGGATTACTGTAAATTATAGAGAAGCCTATGGAATGTATGCCTGTAATGGGATTTTGTTTAATCATGAATCGCCAATACGTGGGGAAACTTTTGTTACTCGAAAAATTACCAGAGCCACTTCTCGAATTGCCTTGGGATTACAAGATAAATTGTACTTAGGGAATCTAGATGCGAAACGCGACTGGGGTCATGCCAAAGATTATGTCCGCATGATGTGGATGATTTTGCAAGCGGAAGAAGCAGAGGATTGGGTTATTGCTACTGGTACGACTACTCCAGTAAGGGATTTTGTACGTATGGCTTTTGCCGAAGTAGGAATTGAATTGGAATTCAGGGGAGAAGGAATTGAGGAGAGAGGTTTTGTAAAAGCCTGCACGAATCCAGACTACCAATTGGAAATAGGAAAAGAAGTATTGGCAGTAGATCCAGCCTATTTTAGACCTACTGAAGTCGATTTGCTTATTGGTGATCCAACGAAAGCAAAAACTAAACTAGGATGGGAATGTCAATATGATTTAGTTGATTTAATTAAAGACATGATGCAGAGTGACTTACGTCTTATGCGAAAAGATCAGTATTTAAAAGAAGGCGGTTATACTACTTTGAATTATTTTGAGTAGATAAATGAAAATTTAGCTGTTAGATTAAATTAAGCGTATTAAAAACGTATATTTTTAAATAGTGGATGTAGTAATTTTGAACCAGAGAATTATAAATTTTGAGTGGTTATATTATTTATTGTATTTTAAATTTATAAGCTATAGTATTTGAAAACAATGTTTTAATAAAAAATAATGAATAAATTATTATATATAGCACCAGTGATTATTGATTTAGAAAAATTAAATGGTGTTTCCAAGAAAGTATTAAACCATTACAAGATATTTAGGGAATCCTATAAAGCTGACATGATATCCTACGGGCCAAATTGCTTGTATCATTTTCACGACAATAGTGTAGATACCATACCTTTGGGAAAATTAAAAAGGAGACTAAAATTATATTCATTTATTAAAACTAATTTAGTTCCAAATCAGTATGAATGTATCTATATCAGATATCATCTTTCTGATTTTTTATTTATTTATCTATTAAAGTTACTGAATAATAGTAAAATTGCAATTGAAATCCCGACTTATCCTTATAAGCACGAACTCCTTAAAAGTCAAAAAGGGCTGTTGCGCTATTTGATTGATATAACTTCACGGTCATTTTTAAAATTATATGTAGGACGAATTGTTACCTATTCAGAGGATGTTAACATTTTTGGAATTAAAACAATAAATACCATTAATGGGATAATATATGATAATTTAATTCCAAGTCAAAAAAAAAATCGACCTGAATTAGAAATTAATTTAATTTCTGTATCTGTAACAATGATTTGTCATGGTTATGATCGATTGATAGTAGGTTTAAATGATTATTATAAAAATGGAGGGAATGTAAATGTTTTTTATCATTTGGTTGGAGATGGAATTGAAATAGAAAAGTATAAAGGATTAGTAGAAAAGTATAAATTAGGAAAGTACGTGAAATTTTATGGTTTTAAGGGAGGTCAAGAATTAGATGAAATTTATGACAAAGTAGATATTGCCATAAATTCATTAGCAATTCACAGAATTGGATTAAAAACAGAAAGTACGATCAAATCTAAAGAATATGCCGCCAAGGGTTTACCAATGGTTTCCTCTTATGAAATTGATGCTTTTTCTCCAGAGGACAATAAAAAATATGTGCTAAAGATAAGTGCAGATGAATCAGCAGTCAATATAGATCAATTAATTCAGTTTTATGGACAGGTTTATAATGATACTCTAATTCTTTCGACCGATATAAGAAATGCATCTCGAAAGAGAAGTGATATGCGTGTTACCTTGAAGGGCATTATAGACTATTTTAATACAAGCATTTAAGTTTGAAAAAGTATAATTATATAGTGATTTTATTAGCTATATTAGCTTTTATTGAAAGTTTTTATGTCTATAACGAGGCGATTCCGAGAAAGGGTTTAGAGCTTTTGTTTATTGTACCATTATTTTTCGCATTTTGTATTTTGGTTTTTGGAAAAATAATACTTCCTTATCAAGAAAACGGAATTGGATTAAAAATTTACTATGTTGTTATTATTGTTCGCTATCTTCTACACCCTTTTCTTATCATTATTTCTAATGGAGATCTAAATAATAGAATGCCTGAAGCAAAAGGAGATTCTTATCCAGTTGCAATTCTGATATATTGTATAGAATTGTTTATTGCCTGTATCGTAATTAAGCAATGGTTTCCGATTTATATTAGGAAGTATAAGAAAGAATATATATCAAAAAAGCAAATCCCCTTGAATTCTTATGGTAAAAATATATTAATTTTATTTTCTTTATTTCTACTGATTCGATTTAATTCTTGGATACCAGGTCTTAAAATACTTGGGTTGAAAGAAGCTTTCTCTTCTATCGCTGTAGTATTTGATGCTACCATTTTTAACTGCCTAAAGGTTTTTGCTTTTGTATTTTTATTAATTGAGACCAAAAAGAATATTAATAATAAAACAAATTTTAAAATTTACTTTGGTATAACTTTCGTTGTAGGCGTATTTAATTTCATTTCTTATTTTGGTAGCAATCGATCATTTATTTATGAAACAGCAATTGCTACGATTCTAATTCTGATCTATAGTTATCCCCAATTCAAAAGAAAGATATTAGCTGTTTTGTTACCTTTAGCTATAGTAATGATGTTGTTATCCTACGTAAACAAACAATTTGCTGCCGATAATGCTATAACTTTCCAATCTCAAGACAATACTACTATACTATCTAATATTGTTGAGGAATATACTAATGGACTCTGGACTGTAGCAAGATCTTATCAAGCCTCAATCGGAATATCTTCCAAGATTTCCTCGGAAGCATTTATTAAAGATTTTTCAGACGGTGTCTCAGGACTGGCTGATTTACCAGGATTTAAATCTATAAACAATAGTTTGTCAGGCTTACGTTCTTCTTCGGATGTCTTTAAAGATTCTCTTAAACAAAGAGATGATAGGGGACAGATGCTGTCTTTGTCAGGTGGTTTTTTAATTATAGGGGGTGATTTTTTTGGTTGGCCATTTTTGGTAATTGGGAATTATTTAATGATAATGCTTCTTGTAAAAATGGATATTGCATCGAAAATAATCAAGGATTTATATTATAAGTATATGTATATCTGGATGTCGATTCTTATGGGGCTTGTTCACTGTTATTGCTTGCAAACAATCATTTTCTGTTGGAGTAAATTTATTTTTTTTTATTGGATTGTTCTATTTGTTAATGGAATACCCTTACCTAAAATGATACTTTGTAAGACTAAAAATATTACTTTAAAAGGAGTGTAAATTATGAAAATAAAAGACATACGGTTATATTACCTCAAATTTAAGCTTACCTATTTTTCTCGACTATGCAAGCCCAATACTTTTAATAAAATTCTTTCATTAGAAGGATTTGAAATTGGAAAAGGTACTTTTTTTTATGATCCAAATTCTATGACCATTGATAGAGAAAGACCATGGATGCTAAAGATAGGTGAATATTGTAAAATAACTAAAGGGACAATACTATTGACTCATGATTACAGTAGGTCTGTTATGAGGAGAAAATATGGGGAAATCATAGGAGAAGCGGGCAAGACTATTATAGGAGACAACGTTTTTATTGGAATGAATAGTATTGTTTTAATGGGGTCTTCTATAGGCAATAATGTCATAATTGGAGCAGGAAGTGTCGTAAGTGGGACTATTCCTGACGATGTTGTAGTTGCTGGAAATCCAGCTAAGGTTATAAGAACATTAGAAGAGCATTATCTAAGAAGGAAAATTAAATCCATAGAAGAAGCTAAATTATATGCTCGAGAATTTAAAAATAAATATACAAGAAAACCATCGATTAAAGAAATGAATGCTTTTTTTCCATTATATCTTGAGCGAAATGTCGAGGCTATTCTTCGTTCTGGAGTTAACATAAACTTAAATGGAGATAATAGAGATGAAATTTTAAATTATTTTTTAAAATCAAAAGCTGTATATAGCAGTTTTGAAGAATTTCTTTCGGATTCATTATAATTATGAAAAAAAGAATATTAATAATTATTAACGCACGGTTTCCTTATGAAAAATCAGAAGATTTTTTATCAAATGAATTAGATTATGCTGCAGGATACGATGAAATTATTTGCTTTCCAATTTTAGTATTTGGGAAAAAATCAGCAAACGATATTATTTACAAAAAGAGTAAAAGGGCTTTCTCTTGTTTTAATCCAATTTCTTCTTATTGGGAATCAGAGAAGAAAATAAAATTATTGTTTCTAGTTTTAACAAAAAAGTTTGTTTACGAAGAGATTTTCTTTTTATTAAAAAATAGGAAATTTTCCACAGGAAATATTAAGAATTTATTTTCTTTTTTATTAATATCATATAATGCTTTTTATGAAGCTTGGGATAAAATTAATGAAATTATAAAAAACAATGATGTTGTAATTTACTCTTATTGGATGCACTGTAGCGCATTGGCAGCAATATCCTTGAAGAGAAAAATAAAAAACACTGCAAATGTTGAAAAAATAATTACTCGCTGTCATCGATTTGACTTATATGAATATGCTAATGAGAGCAACTATATTCCTATGAGAAAACACATATTATCTAATATGGATGAAATACATTCTATTTCAGAGGATGGATTAATATATTTAGAAGATAAATATGCGATAAATAAAAACAAACTTATTCTTTCAAGGTTGGGTACAATAGATAGAGGTGTTTCTATTTTTCCCAAAAGCACAACATTACATCTTGTTTCTTGTTCTTGGATGAGACCCGTAAAACGAGTATCATCTATTGTTAGAGCTATTTCAAATCTTTCATTTCAACTCGAATGGGTGCATTTTGGAGATGGAGAGGAATACAATACTATTGAAAACTTAGTAAAAAACATTGATAATCCATTAGTTAGCTACAAATTGATGGGTGCCTATAGTAACGAGAAAGTTTTAGACGAATATGCCACTACCCATTATGATGTGTTTATTAATGTTAGTGAAAACGAAGGTGTTCCGGTATCTATAATGGAAGCAATGTCGTTTGGTAAAATTATAATTGCTACAAATGTTGGCGGTACTTCCGAAATTGTGGAAAATGGGATTAATGGATTTTTACTGAATAAAGATTTTACCAATGAGGAACTTGTTTCCGTAATCACTAAAGTAGCATTATTAGATGAAAAACAGTTTAGTGATATGTGTAATCAATCACGAAGAATTTGGGAGGAGCGATGTAATGCGGAGAATAATTATGTCCAATTTTATCAAAATGCGTAAATCATTTTTTGAATAATGAAAATAAATGTAAATCTACAGTCTTTAAATAATTGGGGAACAGGTATTTGTTTGTTTGGAAATAAATTAATCGAGCACTTTAATCATAATACCAATTATGAATTATACGGATGCTTTAATTTTGTACGAGGAGTAAAATCAAATAACTTAAATCGATTCCGTTTTCCAGTTAAGTATTCAATTATTCCTTCGAAATTGGTGTATTCTAGGGTAATCAATAGTTATTTACCTTTTTACTATCATAATATGATGGGTAATAAAGGGGATATTAATCTTTTTTTTACCTATAAAATTCCTAGGGTTAGGTATAAAGGAATCACGATATGCACCATTCATGATCTTATACCATTAAAAGTTTCTCAGGAAAATAGGCAGATAGAAATTGATTATAGAAATGATATTACGTATGCTATAAATCATTCGAATTATTTGATCACAGTTTCAGAGGCATCCAAAAAAGATATTATTTCTGAATTTAATTACCCAGAGAATAAAATTACGGTTATTCCTAATGGAGTTGATTTTAATTTTTTTAATAAGGCTCTTGATGAAACGGAATTATCTAGAATTAGAGCCAAATATAAGTTACCCAAAAAATTCATCTTATATTTTGGAAACATAAGAAAACATAAAAATGTTGATAGTTTAATAAGAGCCTATTCATTGCTATCTAAAGAAGTTAGAAATGAAGTTAGTCTAGTAATAACACAAGGGAATGAAGAATTATTTCAATTAGTTAAAGAATTAAATTTAGAAAATCAAGTTTGTTTTACCACTTTTATAGATGATGCAGATCTGCCTTGCATCTATAAATTGGCTTTAGTTATGGTATTCATATCATTATATGAGGGTTTTGGTTTGCCTATAATTGAAGCGATGGCAGCAGGAACTCCTGTAATAACCTCTAATATTTCATCTATGCCTGAAATTGCGGGGAAAGCCGCCATATTAGTAAGTCCACTACAACTTAAAGAAATTTCAGAAGCTCTAGAAAAAGTAATACAAAATCCAGAAATAAGAATAAAAATGATTGGCTTAGGGTATGAGAACGCCAAAAAATATAGTTGGAAACATTCAGGAGAAAAATTAGCAGCATTATGTGCTGAACTTTTAAACTAATACACATGATAAATTCTGTAAAAAAGATTATACGATTAACACTTAGTTTGCCCAAAACTATCTATTTTAATTTTTATGTATTTCCTTTCAAAGTAGCTATAAAACTACCAGCTTTAATAGATTATAAAACCAAATTTTATGAGCTACACAAAAACACGGTATTATTAAATGGGAAGGTGAAGTTTGCAATGGTCAAGATTGGTTGGGGAAAAGGATCAATCGGAAATGAATGTAATCGATATAATTATTGGGGTATAAAGAAAGATTGCAGAATAACTTTTGATGGAACAGCGCATTTTGCAAAAGGTGTTTCTTTGAGAGCCGATAATGGAGGTAAAATTTCATTTGGAAATAAATTTGTAGCCAATCAAAATTTTTTTTGTGCCAGTAATACATCGATAAGCTTCGGTGATAATGCAGTTTTAGGTTGGAATATTCATATTCGGGATGGAGATGGACATAACATTTATGATGAAAATAAAAATATTATAAATAATAATAAACCTATCAGTATAGGAAATCAAGTTTGGTTAGCCAGTTACGTTAGTATTTTAAAAGGTGTAAAAATACCTGATAATAGTATTGTTGCATTTGGTTCTATTGTGACAAAATCTTTTTTTGAAAAAAATGTAATTATTGGAGGCATTCCCGCTTCTGTTGTCAAGAAAAATATTAATTGGGAAATATAAAATACAATTAATGACCACAAATAGAACTCGGAGTTCCATAAAAAATTCTGCTACAGCCTTATTGGGGCAAGCTGTAACAATTATATTAAATTTTGTAGTACGAACCATTTTTATAAAAACGCTGGGTGTAGCTTACCTTGGTATCAATGGATTATTTACCAATATACTTTCGGTACTTTCTTTTGCAGAAATAGGATTTGGTACCGCCATTATTTATGCAATGTATGCACCTTTGGCGGGTAAAGATGAAATAAGGGTTTCCAAACTAATGAATTATTATGCCAAAGTTTACGAAACAATTGGCACTTTTATTTTTATTTCAGGATTAGTATTAATCCCGTTTTTACATTTTTTTATTAATGATTTATCCGAATTACCAAAAGAATTACCTCCATTATGGGTTGTATATCTGCTGTATTTATTTAATACTTCAATAAGTTATTTTTTTAATTACAAGAGATCTTTAATAATAGCGAGTCAAAATGGTCATATCGACTCTTTGAATCAACTTTATTTTAATGTGATTAAGGGAGTTTTGCAAATCATTGCCTTATTTGTTTTTCATAATTTCTTGATTTTTTTAATTATACAAATTTTATGTACTTTTTTTGGTAATTATTTGATTTCTAAAAAAGCTGATAAGTTATTTCCATATCTAGCATTACATAAAGAAGAAAAGATTGATAAAATAGATAAAGATGCTTTAAGAAGAAACGTCTTTGCAATGTCATTCAGTAAATTAGGATCAGTTATAATTACAGGTGTTGATGATTTACTGATTGCAAAGTTTGTTGGAATCATTGCTATGGGAATTTATTCTAATTATTTATTGTTGACCAATACCATTCGAATTGTTTTTATGCAAATGCTTTTGCCTATTACAGCAAGTGTTGGTAATTATATAGCAGAAAAATCAGATGATGAATGCCATAATTTCTTTAAAAAATTATTTTTTATAAATGCCTATTTTGCTATTTGCTGTTTTATTACTTTAAGTACGTTAGTAAATCCTTTTATCTATTTAATTTGGGGAAAAGATTATGTTTTTTCGGCACTAATCACATTCTTTATCACGTTCAATTTTTATTTAGATAGAATGCGTGCTACATCTCAAATATTTATCGATGCAAAAGGTCTTTTTTGGCCCATTAAATGGAAGTCTTTATTTGAAGCAGTTGTAAATTTATCTTTTTCATTTTATTTTCTTTTAGTTTTAAAATGGGGAATTGAATCCGTAATTATTGCTACAATTATAAGCAATTTGACAACAAATATTTGGTGGGAGCCTTACGTAGTGTTTAAATATGGTTTTAAAAAAAAGGTATCAAGTTATTATGTATCGGTAATTAAATATACCGCTATTTTGGCTATATCTTATGTTATAACGGTTTATATGCAATCTTTCTTTTCTACTCATTTTGAAGGTTTTGTTGTTAAAGCTATAATTTCTTTGATAATCCCCAATATTGTAATTTTTCTTTTCTATAACAGTACAATTGAATTCAAATATTCTATAAGTCTTATAAAAAATATAATAAACAAGAAATTATGATAAATAGACTTTTCAAGAAATTAATTTTCCATTTTCTGAAATTATTATTGAGACCTCTAGACGGTCGGTTTCCGAGAATATACATGAAAATGTATAACTCCCTTTTAAAAATGATGGGGGTAAAAATGGATGGAAATCCAAGATATATTTCAACCCAAGTCAGGTTTGACGATTTTGACAAAATACATTTATCCGAGAGGGTCGTGATTTCTGAAAAAGTAATTCTATTGACGCATGATTATTCTTTAACGACTGGACTTATTGCATTGGGAAATTCACCCAAAACAGATATTGCATTTATTAAAAAAATTAGTATTGGCAAGAATGTGTTTATTGGCATGGGTGCTATAATAATGCCCGGCACTGTCATACATGATAATGTTTTAATTGGAGCGGGAAGTGTTATAAGAGGTATAATTAAGTCAGATTCTATTGTAATTGGTAACCCTGGGCAAATAATTGGAAAATTAACAGACAAGGCCAAAAAATGGGATCTACAAATGGAGGGCTCATTTATAAAAAAAGATAGAAATTAAAAAAATGAAGATACTAATTATTGGACCTTTTCCTGAACCGATTAATGGTTGTTCTCTTGCCAATGCTATTCTTTTAAAGCAGTTAAGATTGAATAACACAGTTTCAGTTGATGTAATAAATACGAATTCAAAAAACATATCTTCGAAAAATGTAGGACATTTTACAGTTAGTAAAGTATTTTCTTTTTTAAAAGTCTATAAAAAAATATTTAATATTAATAAATCAGATGTTGTATATACAACTCCAGGGCAAACTTTTTATGGTATAGTAAAATATATACCTTTTTATTTTTATTGTTTACTAATTGGGAGACCCTATATTATACACATCCACGGGAATCATTTAGGTAATGAGTATAAAGCACTACGTGGATTTAAAAAATGTTTTTTTTCATTTTATATAAAAAAAGCCTCGGCTGGTATTGTACTTTCCAATTCTTTGAAAGTCAATTTTAATGGTTTGTTGAATCCGAAAAAAATTTTTATTGTTGAAAATTTTGCTCAGGATGATTTAATTCAAAAGGAAAAAATATCTAAACCTAAAGACATGCTTAGGTTACTTTATCTAAGTAATCTAATGAAAGAAAAAGGGGTTATTGATTTTTTGGATAGTTTAATTCTGCTTAAAAAAGAGGGAATTATTTTTGTAGCTGATATAGCGGGTAAAATTGAAGACGAATCCAAATTTATGATAAACAATAAATTTAATAAGCTTCACGGGTTTATTAAATACCATGGTGTTGTATCTGGGCAGTGTAAAATTGACCTTTTAGAAAAATCTAATGTCTTTATTTTACCTACTTATTATCGTATGGAAGGACAGCCAATTTCTTTAATAGAAGCTATGGCTACAGGAAATATAATTGTTACTACCAATTTTTCTGGAATTCCTGATATTATTAATAAAGATAATGGTTATTATGTTCAAGCCAAAAACCCAGAAAGTATATTAGAAGTACTGATGAAAATTGATCAAAATCTAGATGCAAATATCAATAAATATAGTCATAGAAATATTGAATATGTGAAATGCAATTTTACAGAAGCTCAATTTGCAAATAAAATTCTAAATGTTATCAAACAAGTTTAGTAAAGAATATGATGACAAAAGTTCGTTTAGATTTATTTAATTCGAAAATAGGACTCGATAGAGAGGCTTCTAAAGCAAAAGAAATCTTGTGGTATTTGGTAAAGATTTTATTTTTTCTTTCGCCTATTCCTTATCCTTCCATGGTTAAAGTGTTTTTATTAAAGTCTTTTGGTGCTCAAATAGGGAAAGGATTGGTAATCAAACCACGTGTAAATATTCATTTCCCTTGGAAATTAGTAGTTGGTGATGATGTTTGGATAGGGGAAGAGGCATCCCTTCTGAATTTTGAATTATTAACAATTGGCAACAATGTCTGCATAAGTCAAAGAGTTTTTTTATGCGGAGGAAATCATGATTATAAAATAGCTTCAATGCCTTATCGAAATGGCATGATTACACTTCAAGACGGTTGTTGGATTGGGGCAGTTTCATTTATAGGTCCTGATGTAACAATTGGAACAGATACTGTTATTTCTGCAAATTCATTAGTAACCAAATCATTATCTGAAAACGGTGTTTACAGTGGCAATCCTATTAAATTTATAAAAAATCGTTGGGAATAAAAAAAAACGTATTAATCTTCTCAATTTTTTTAAAATTAAAGTCATCATTAAGAATATAAATTATATAAAAGGGAGCCTAAAAATCGATTTTTAGTACTCTTGATTACTATTATAATTTAAGTGATTTATATATACTTAAATTAAAAAAAACTACTATTTGCTTAATAGAAAAATAGCACAAATTTTTATGTATTAATTATCCAATTTTTTACTTCCTCCTATTTTTATTGAGGAAATTAAACTTGGATAGACTTTAAGCTCCAAAGCCAATTTTCTTTCAAATTCTAAATTTATCTATTATGCGTATTAGTATTATTACAGTATGTTATAACCGTGTGTTCACTATCGAAAAAGCGATTCAAAGTGTATTGACACAAAATTATCACAATATCGAGTACATCATAGTCGATGGCAACTCTACCGACGGTACCAAAGCTATTATTGAGACCTATCAAGATCGCATCAGCCAGTATATTTCAGAGCCTGATCAGGGCATGTATGATGCTATTAATAAAGGGCTTCAATTGGCAACTGGTGATGTTATTGGTTTGATGCATTCGGATGATGAATTTTATGATGCACATGCGATTAGTAAAATAGTAGCTTCTTTCGAGCAAGATTCCAAAACAGAAGGGGTTTATGGTGATGGCATTTATGTTTCTAATGATAGCGAAGAGCGCTTGATTCGGAATCGTATAGGAGGTGCTTTTAGTCTTGAAAAAGTAAAATCAGGTTGGTTGCCTTTGCATCCCACTGTTTATCTAAGCAAATCAGTAATAAATAAACACGGATTATACAACCTTGATTTTAAGATTGCTTCTGATACAGAGTTTTTGCTACGCTATTTATACAAGTACAAAATCAAGATGAGTTATATTGATAGTTATATCGTTAAAATGAGAATGGGAGGGATGAGTACCAATGCGAAACGCGCTTTAGAAGTTTTACAGGAAGACTATAAGATCTACAAGTACCATGGCTTAGCAGCTTTTCGAGTAGTATTTCAGAAAAAAACAATTGCCTTAAAACAGTATTTAAAAATAAAAAATGAAAATTAGCAAAATATGTTGCATTGGGGCGGGTTATGTAGGAGGGCCTACTATGGCTATCATTGCTCAAAAATGCCCTCACATTCAGGTGACGGTTGTCGATTTGAATGCTGAACGCATTGGAGCCTGGAATGATACCGATACTGCTAATATACCCATCTATGAGCCTGGATTAGCTGAAGTTGTGGCCGAAGCCCGAGGACGTAATTTATTTTTCTCTACTGATGTGGCGAAAGCCATTGATGAAGCCCAGATGATTTTTATCTCAGTTAATACGCCTACTAAAACGTACGGATCTGGTAAAGGGATGGCAGCCGATTTGAAATACATTGAATTGTGTGCCCGTCAAATTGCAGCTATTGCAAAAGACAATAAGATCGTAGTAGAAAAATCTACCTTGCCCGTACGTACCGCAGAAGCCATCAAAAGCATTTTAGACCAAACTGGAAATGGAGTGCAATTCCAGATCCTCTCCAATCCCGAGTTTCTAGCAGAGGGAACGGCCATTCAAGATTTATTGGCACCAGACCGTGTATTAATTGGTGGAGACCAATCTGAAGGTGGAGAAGTTGCAGTTCAGGCTCTAGTGGATATTTATGCTAATTGGGTGCCTATAGACCGGATTCTACGCACTAATTTATGGTCTTCGGAACTGTCTAAATTGACTGCCAATGCCTTTCTTGCCCAACGGATTTCATCTATAAATGCCTTGTCCGAACTTTGTGAAGTTACGGGTGCGGACATTAATGAAGTGGCTAAGGCGATAGGAATGGATAGCCGAATAGGGCCGAAATTTCTGAAAGCTTCTGTGGGTTTTGGAGGGTCTTGTTTTCAAAAAGATATTTTGAATTTGGTTTATATAGCTCAGTCTTATGGACTGACCGCTGTAGCCGATTATTGGGAGCAGGTGATCATTCTAAATGACCATCAAAAAAGAAGGTTCGCTAAGAAAATTGTCAAAACTTTATACAATACGGTATCCGATAAAAAAATAGCCTTCTTGGGATGGGCCTTCAAAAAAGATACGAACGATACCCGAGAGTCGGCCGCGATTTATGTAGCGGACGATTTGCTCAACGAATATGCGCAGCTTGCGATCTATGATCCGAAGGTGAGTCGCAAGAAAATGCTAGCTGATTTAGATTATTTAGAAACTAGAACTCCAGAAGAAAATGCGAGACAGGCTAAAACATTTGAGGATCCTTATGTGGCCTGCAAGGATGCACATGCTATAGCAATACTAACGGAATGGGAAGAATTTAGATCCTATGACTGGCAGCGTATTTATGACGATATGCAAAAACCAGCTTTTGTATTTGATGGTAGGAATCTTTTGGGTAAATCCCTACTGGAGCGTATTGGGTTTGTGTATCACGCTATTGGTTCTTAGAATGAGTGTTGGGCTTTAGGTGCTAGGTGTTGGGTTTTGGTGAGCAGGTAATACTTCAACGAATCGCTAAAGCTGAGAACACAGATTATTTTTAGGTATATTTTTTTGAATAGCCCTATTTTACTTTTGAAAACAAATGAAAACAATTTTACTTTTATTAGTAGTGGCTTGCATTAGTGCAGTCTTTTATTTTTCCTGGTTGCCGAGTCCTAATTTAGACCAGGAAACTTATTTGCCTAACTGGCTTCTTAACTGGAGTAACATTTATTACAATCTGCGCACAGCAGTTCCTTTTTTCGCTATTGGTTTTTTATTGGAAGAGGCTAAACTTGATAAAATTATAAGAAGAAGCTACGCCAGTAGTTTTCGGGTTTTTATGCAAAACACGGCTATTTCAGCTGCGGTTGTTTGTGTAGCTGAAGGGGGACAATTCGTACTTCAGAATCGAAATCCTGATTTAATGGATGTTTTTTTTGGAACCGCAGGCAGTATAATGGGAAGTATGGTATACTATCTGCTTCACTATTTCATAAATATTAAAAGAATAATCGATGCGAAATAGATATAAGTTCACTTTTATCACCTGCTGTTTTCTAGCCGACTTATTAGCTTTGGTTTTTGGTACCCTTATTTTTTTAAGGATTAGTACCGATATGGCTGTTGAATGGAATTTTTTGCTTTTGAGTAAAATGATTCCAATTACAATACTAAGCTGGTTGTTTTCAACTAGCTATTTTCGCTTGTATCGCGTGGATACGCTATTTAGTTTAGATGCTTTTTACCGGAACAGCTGGCGTGCTTTATTGACGCAAAGAATCCTTTGGCAAATCTCCATTATTATTTTTCAAGGGAGTTTACAAGATTCTTATGGGAGTCGTGCCCATTTGTTTCAATTGAGTTTTTTGCTGGTCTATATTTTGTTGTCGCGTATTATGCTCACTTTCATACTAGCACAAATTAAAAAATGGGGTTCTAAACCTTATACGGTTGCGATTTGGGGTTTTAATAAAACTAGTATTGAATTAGCCTCGAAATTGGAAACCAATTCTTGTTTTATTGATTTTAAGGGAATTATGAACGAGAATTCATCGGAAGACTTTATGTCTAAAGAAGCCTTTAACTTTGCTTTGACTAGTGCGATACAGAGCGCATCAGCCAATCAGATCAGTGAATTGTATATTGTAGTGCAACCCAATTTTATTAGTGATTTAAACTATTATTTTGAGTTGGGAGACAAGCAAAATCTGCGTTTGAAATTTGTACCTGATTTTTCAACCATTACAAAAGATCATTTTAGTGCGGGCAACTTGGATCATTTCCATGTGATTAAACCCCGAAATGAGCCTTTACAAAATGCCTATAATCGATTGGTTAAAAGAATATTTGATCTTGTTTTTAGTGTATTAGTCATCGTTTTTGTTTTGTCGTGGTTGTATCCTATTTTGGCTTTCCTGATTAAAAGACAAAGTCCTGGGCCTGTTCTTTTTAAACAATTACGGACCGGGGAAAAGAATGAAGCTTTTTGGTGTTATAAGTTTCGAAGCATGCAAACCACAGGTTTCGATGCGAGTCAACAAGCCCGAAAAGGAGATGCACGTGTAACTCCGATTGGTAAATTTATAAGGCGAACCAGTTTAGACGAAATGCCTCAATTTTTTAATGTCTTGTTAGGCAATATGAGTGTGGTAGGTCCTCGCCCTCATATGCTTCAGCATACGATGGACTATAATGAACAGATTAATAATTTTATGGTACGCCATTTTATTAAACCCGGAATAACTGGTCTTGCCCAGATTAGTGGTCTTAGAGGAGAAACAAAGAAAGTTTCGGATATGAAACGCCGCGTGAATGCTGATATTGATTATTTGCAGCATTGGAGTCTGGTCAAAGATTTGAAAATATGTTTTTTGACTGTTATTGTTAGCCTGAAAGGGGACGAGAAAGCTTTTTAAATTTAAAAAATAGAACCTATGGATATCACTTATTATTTAGCCGGTTTGCTCTCAGGAGTTTCGGTAGCCACTTTTTTTATTGGGAAAGAATTATATCGTTATTATATTAAAAATAAAGTTCAAGAAAAAAAGTTGCGCCGAATGTTGAAGTTGAACGATAAAATTAAGAAATCGTATAGTATAGAAACTAATGGAATGATGAAATAAAGAAGTTTGCACCCCGATTGAACAGCTTAAGTGGATAGTCGCAGATTTATATAGAAATCGAATCGCTTCGCTGATTCGCAATCTCTCACAAGTCAAATTATTTATTTTATAAAGTTTCAATTATTTATCACAAAGTATACGAATTCACACGAATTGATTTCTTCAGAAATAAAGAAGCTATTCGAATATTCATTAATTATTTAGTATTGGACACGCTATGGCTTTCTGTCTGCTTCAAAAAGCTATAGGTAATAATAGTCCATAGTAGTTTCGTTTTTACAAATGGTTTTCATTCCTATAGTAAATCCCATTTTATTTTTACATCACACCCAAATTATTTTCTTATGATTAAATCAATTTCCACAGCGATTTTGTTTGCTGTGCTTTTCCAATCCTGTGCTAGTAAAAAAGATATTTTATATTTTCAGGATGCGACTAATTACCCAAGTATTCCTGTGGAATATGATGGCGCTATTATTCAAACAAATGATATTTTGAGCATTACCGTAAGTGCTCTAGTTCCAGATACGGCAATCCCTTATAATGTGCAAACAGCGGGTAACGGTCAAGCCATAGCTAATATCGAAATCCTAAAATTGCAAGGCTATTTAGTTTCTCCTCAGGGTGCTATTGTGTTTCCTGTTTTAGGAACTATTCCGGTAGTTAAGCAAAGTATTTTACAATTAGAAGAGCACATCCGTAGACTTCTTGCTGAGGGAGGGCATTTAGTGAATCCGACTGTCAGTATTCGAATATTAAATGCTAAAGTAACGGTTTTAGGAGAAGTTAAGGAGCCAGGAACCTATACTTATGCGGAGCAATACCTCACATTACCCCAAGCTCTTGGATATGCAGGAGATTTGACGATCAATGGGAAACGAACAGATATTTTATTGATACGGGAGATTGATGGTGTTCGTACTATAAATAAGATCGATTTGACCACGGCCAAGTGGATGACAGACCCCAAGTATATTATTAGACAAAATGATGTTTTGGTTGTTAATCCTAATAATCCTAAAGTCAAAAGTGCAGGCTATGTTGGTAACGCAGGGACCTTGTTAACGATAGCTTCCTTGTTATTGAGTTCCATAATTTTATTAACCCGATAACTAGTTTATGAAAAGTGATAATAACGATTATTTCGACTTCATGGAAGAGGAAAATCCAGTAGAAATCAAACAAATTATTGGTAAATACCTGTCTTATTGGCCTTGGTTTTTAGGAACGGTATTTATGTGTCTTTTTTTTGCTTATGGATATTTGCGTTATGCCGATGTGATTTATAATACGGAAGCAAAGGTAAAACTGCTTACAGACAAAGAAAACTCTAGTTTTTCGTTAGATGTCACTAAGTTGTTTACTAAGTCGAGTATCAATTTAGAAAATGAAATCGCCTTATTTAAATCGGTTCGTCTTTCGGAGCAAGTGGTACAAAATTTAGATCTTAATGTTGAATATATTTATAATTCTACGGTAACGTCTAAAAGGATGTATCGCCCCGCTTTTAAAGTAAGTTCCTCTATGAGAGCAGACCAAATTAAGGAAGTGTTTCAGTTTAGTCTTAGTATAACCAAAACAGGCTATACTTTATTAGATGAGAAAAGCGGGAAAACTACGCAAACTAAGGGATATTGGTTAAAAAATCCAGTTTCAGGTTTTCCTATCCGAATAGAACCGGGTTTAGTTCAAAATTTAGCAGCAACTATAGGGACTAATTATACAATTATTATTCGGCCAATAAGCCAATCGGCCTTGCAGTTGAGTTCGGATTTTACGGTAAGTCCGGAAGGAAAAGACAGTGATATTGTTTCGATATCTCTTAGCGGTACGGATGGTGCCCAGTCTGAAAAGATTGTAGATAATTTAATTCATGTTTTTGAATTGGATGGGATTACGGATAAACAGTTGGTCTCACACCGAACCATTGATTTTGTAGATAATCGTTTTATTTATTTGCAAAAGGATTTGGATTCAATAGAAATATCGAAAAAAGAGTATAAAAGTAATAATGATCTGAGTTTTATTCAGGAAGATGCAGGTGCGAGTATACTTAAGAAATCGACTAAAGATGAAGCACTTTTTCAAATCGAATCACAGTTGTTATTAGCCGAAATGCTCGAAGATAATTTAAATAAACAGACTGTTTTTGAGTTGTTACCAGCTGATATTGGGCTCCAAAGTAGTAGCATTAATCAATTGGTCAGTAGCTATAATGCTTCGGTATTGGAGTATCAAAAATCGCATATTAGTGCTGGGGATAATAATCCAGCCATTAAGGTTTTAGTAAGTGCTCTTGCCAGTCAAAAAAAGAATGTAATACTCTCCGTAAAGGGATACAAACAGCAATTGGAAAGCAGTCGAGCTCAAAGTCGACTGGCTCAAAAAACAGCTGAAGGTTCCTTTTCGTCTTTACCCGAAAAAGAAAAGGTTTTGCGCAGTATTGAACGCCAACAAAATCTCAAGGAAAGTTTGTATTTGTTGTTGCTTCAAAAACGAGAGGAAGCTTCGATTAATCTGGCAGTAACCGTTGCTAATACTAAAATTATTGATTACGCCATAACCAATAGTTTACCGGTATCTCCACAAGGTAAAAAAATTTATTTAGGGGCGTTATTGCTGGGATTATTAGTTCCATTTGGAATTTTATTTTTAATTTTTAAATTGGATAATAAGATTCACTCTGCACATGATGTGGAGGTTAGCAGTAAAAACATACCAATTTTGGCTGAATTACCTTCTGTAGCTGAAAATAGTAATTCCGCTATGCAAAATCTGGAAGCTTTTAGAACCCTAGCCCAAAACACTTCCTTCATTATTCCTTTTACAGAAAGTAGCTTAGGTAAGGTCTTATTTGTTACTTCCTCGATTAAAGGAGAGGGGAAAACCTTTGTAAGCTATCATTTAGCTCATGCCTATTCTCATTTGGATAAAAAAGTTTTGGTTGTTGGGACTGATTTTAGAAACCCACAGTTGCATAAATATCTGAAACAGACTAAAAAAGAGAATAAGGGATTGTCCAATTACTTGCATGAGCCTGCTTTGCAATGGCAAGATTTAGTTTGTACAACTAAGGAGGTCGAATATCCTTTTTCAGTTTTATTGGCGGGTGCTATACCACCCAATCCTGCACTACTATTGTCTAATTCTCGTTTTAAAAATTTTATTGAGGAAGTTAAAAAGGAATATGATATTATCATTTTTGATACCCCACCCACCTTGTTGGTTTCGGATACGCTTATTATTTCAAAATATGCCGATACTACTTTATATGTGATGCGTTCCGGACTAACAGAAAAAAATCTGATTGCTTATTCTAATAAACTGGCTTCCGATAAAAAAATAATGAATATGGGTTATGTCATTAATGACGTTAATTTTAACAGTACATACGGATATGGATATGGTTATAATTATGGATACGGCTATGGCTATGGAAGGGATTCTGAATCGAAACCCTGGTATAGGAAATCAATTATAGTAAAATTATTTTCAAAGTAATCTTAATTCATATTCATATAAAAATGACTCTATCTCCCCGGATTTTAGATGCAGTAAACGAATGGTTCACCCCTACTTTTGACGCCGCAACACAAGAAGCTGTGCTACTGCTAATGACTTCTTCTCCAGAGGAAATGGAAGAGTGTTTTTATAAAAACATGGAGTTTGGTACAGGAGGCATGCGAGGGCTTATGGGTATGGGGAACAATCGTATTAATAAGTACACTCTTGGGAAAAGTACGCAAGGACTTTCCAACTATTTGCATACTTGTTTTCCAAATCAGTCCTTAAAAGTCGTTATTGCTTATGATTGTCGTCATAATAGTGCAAGTTTGGCTAAGGTGGTTGCCGATGTTTTCTCTGCCAATGGCATTCAAGTATATTTATTCTCGGATTTGCGTCCTACGCCTGAATTGTCTTTTGCGCTTCGGTATTTGGAATGTCATTGTGGTATTGTACTCACTGCTTCTCATAACCCCCCGGAATATAATGGGTATAAAGTGTACTGGCAGGACGGAGGTCAAATTGTTCCTCCAGAAGATGCGGAAATAATTAATATGATTGAAAAATTGGATTATGATCAGATTAAGTTTAAAGTCAATGAAAGCTTAATACACTATATTGACACCGAAATAGATGAGGCTTTTATTCAATCATCGATCCTGAATGCCAGCTTTAAGACGCCAAAGAAGGCCAAAGAAAATTTAAAAATTGTATTTACTTCCCTGCATGGCACTGCTATAACAGTAGTCCCTCAGACTTTATCGCAAGCGGGCTATAACAATGTGTATCTTGTTGAAGAACAAGCGGAACCCAATGGAAATTTTCCTACGGTACAATCCCCCAATCCTGAAGAGCCCGATGCTTTAGCAATGGCTTTGGCCTTAGCGAATATCGTGGATGCCGATATTGTTATAGGAACTGATCCTGATGGGGATAGATTGGGAGTGGCTGTTCGAAATACTGAAGGGCAAATGATTTTGTTGAATGGGAATCAAAGTATGATTTTGATGACTGCCTTTTTGTTAGAACAATGGAAGAAAGAGGACAAAATTAATGGCAAGCAATTCGTTGGTTCTACCATAGTTTCCACTCCCATGATTGCAGTATTAGCTGAAGCTTATGGTGTGGAATGCAAGTTAGGTTTGACCGGATTTAAATGGATCGCTAAAATGATCAAAGATTTTCCTGATTTAGAATTCATAGGAGGAGGGGAAGAAAGTTTTGGATATATGGTGGGAGATGCTGTTCGCGATAAAGATGCTGTTGCTGCGACTTTATTGATTTGTGAAGTGGCGGCTCAGGCTAAAGCCCGAGGCAGTTCGGTTTACGAGGAATTATTGCAGTTGTATGTTCAGTACGGTTTTTATCAGGAGCATTTAATTTCGATTACCAAAAAAGGGATTGAAGGATTAGCTACCATCAAACAGATGATGGTTTCCTTCCGAGAAAATCCTTGGCAGGAGCTGAATGGTCAAAAAGTGATTCGCATTGAGGATTATAAATCTTCATTTGCTCAAAACCTTTTGACGGGGGAAACAGAAATTTTGCCCTTTCCTAAGGCCGATGTGTTGATTTTTTTTACAGAAGACGGCTCTAAAATTTGTGCCCGACCTAGCGGAACGGAGCCTAAAATTAAATTTTATATTAGTGTGCATTCTCACTTAGATTGCGTTGAAAACTATACCAATATAGCCGGTTCTTTAAAAGAAAAAATTAATTCTATTCGGATTCAAATTGAACTGGAACTTGATACATTCTCTTAAAAAGACCGCTGTAACTTGATTCCATTAGGTGCTCTACTAATTTGGGCCTATTTATTCAATACCCCTAAACAATTTTTAAACTTAAATACTACATTATGAAGTCATTTTTTTTATCAGGAATTTTTCTCCTTTTTCCCATAATCCCCATTTTTGCTCAACAAAAAGTTAGTAATACGATTCTAAAAGAGGGTTTTTTTCCTAAAAAATCGGAAGCTATTTCTCCATATTTTCTAACTTTGGGTTTGAATGTCCTGGATAACGGAAATAGCAAATTACCTTTTAATGCGGATGAATGGTCCATTACGAATCCATTTTTTATCAGTTTAGAGCGTCGTAGTGATGGTTCTGATTTTTCTGCAGTATTGTCTTTTTCAACCAATAAGTTAAAAATTAAATCTATAAATCGATTTTATTACAGCATAGATGCCTCAGCACGCTATTATTTTGATGATTTAATTTTTAATAATACTGACATTGAGACTTATGCTGGTTTAGGATTAGGGCGTTTTTTTTTAGAGAATAATGGTAATAATACCTTGAATTTTAGTGGTGGTGGGCGTTATTGGTTTTCGAAAAATTTTGCATTATCGCTCGAAGCCATAGGTAAAGTAGGATTAAAACCGATGAACGAAGCAGTGTTAAATCATTATGCCTATAATTTTGGGATAGTTTGGGGGACCAGTGCAAGAAAGAAAATACTTGAGGAAACTCCAATAGCTTTGGAAGAAAGCCTTATAGAAGAAAAAGAAAAAGTTGTCGCTTTAAAGGAAGATGTTATAAAAGATAAAGAGGTAGTAGTTTCTATTATGGAAAGCGTTATAAAAGATAAAGAAAAAGTTGTCGCTTTAAAGGAAAATATTTTAAAAGCAAAAGAAGAATTAGAGTCAAAATCAAATGAAAAAGAGGTACCAAAACTTCCACTTTCGGAGGTGAAAACGGCAGAAGCATTAGTCTCTAAATTGAGTAATCGTACTTTTCCAGATGAAATTCCAACACGACTTGATTATACCGGAGATTGGTACATACGAATTACTAACTCAGAAAAGACCTCTTTGATATTTGAACATGCCTTATTTTCTACTTACAGCAGTTCAGAAGAAGATGGGACGATGTGGATCAGTGATGCTAAAAAAGGGCCATGGCTGCAGTGTAAAATCTCAGTAAATTTAAAGGAGGGCACTTTTACAGCTTTAGCACAACCGAATTTTTTGGATCAAGGGACATTAACTATTACTGAGGGTAGATTTGAAAATAGAACAGGAGTATCGAAAGCAGGGAATATTGTGGATAAAATTTATTTCAAAGCAGAATTCAGTTATGATCCAGGGAATATTTTACTTTTTGAAGGGCATAAAAGCACTGGATTACAAGTAGATAAGTATTAGTACAACAAATCCAATGAAAATAATTATTTAAAAATGCTAGTACCAGCGTGTTTTTAGTTAAAAAGAATCCCAATTCTCGATATGCTTTGCTATTATAGTTAAGTGTATCGAGAATTTTGTTTTAAGTCTAATTTGGCCCAGGAAGTAAATCGTATTTTAAACGGTTTTCGAAACTGTTTTTGCCTGTTTATCTGATCAGATAATATTCTAGATAAGAATTAAAAAGGGTGTATAGTATACCTTTTATTGTGCTTATGCGGATAACACAAATAAGTTAAAGACTTGATTTATTATAATTATAGGAAATAGCATTCCGTTTTAGATTAAATCTTTTTTATATCCAACATCAAATATTATGGACTTTAATAAAATTATTTCTCTGATTAAATTACAAAAAGTGACTGAACTAAGTGTGCTAGAAATTCAGGAAATGACAGCGTTCTATTTGGTCCTCCTTAAAATACAAGAAAAACGAGTTGGATTTGATGTTGGCCTTGTGATGCGGGAGGTATATACGAAAACTGTTTTTGAAAAATTCCTATTTCAATACAAGAAGTCATAAGGTTTAGATTTGTCAGGTACTTAAAGTTGCATTGATATAGATCCTACTTTTAGTAGGGTTTCCGTTTTTGAGTTTTAAAATAATTTAAATCGTATTTTAAGCATTCAGAATGCATTAAAAACAGTATTATTTTCGAGTAAATCTCCTATTTTATTTTTATTTGGAAAGGGTATGGGTTTTGTTTTTAATTCCTCAATATGACGTTGGTTATGGATATCAGTCCCTGTAAAATCATATAGGTCATTTTCAAGTAATTGTTCCGCAATTTTTTGAATTTCCTTGCCATAATACCCAGTTAGGGACAATAGGTTGAGCTGAAAGTAGACCCCAGACTCTTTTAATTTATTGAATTTTTTAGTGTCCTTATGAAAATATCGATAACGTTCTGGGTGGGCTACTATAATTTTATAGTTTTTCATTTTTAACTCAAACAGCATTTCATAAAGGTCTATTGGATTATTAAAATAAGGAAGTTCTACTAATACGTAGGTGTCTTTAATACATAAAAGACGTTCTTTATTTATTCGCGCGATTAAAGTAGCATCTAGGAGGTATTCACTAGCATATCCTTTTAAGAAAGTACGGTTTGGATCTGTTTCAATAGCAGTATCATAAGCCTTTTTTATAGTTGAATTTGTATTATTCCAAAGCCCTTCAAAAGTATGCGGTGTTGGAATAGCTCCAGCAATATTGAGTTCTTTCATTCCAGAGATAAGAGAAATGGTTTCTTCCCTTGTTTTAGCGCCATCATCAATTCCCGCCAACAGATGGTTGTGGATGTCGATGAAGTTTTCGGGCATTAAGTCTTTTATGAAAAATTTTGATTTAAAAAAAGATAGCATAGTATAGCTTTTATAAGCGTTCTTGATTGGAGTACAATTTATTTGATTTTTTTGAATAAAACAATTTAAGTGTAACTGCAATTTATCCTTGATACGGACATTTTTTCCTTTTTAAGACTACTGCATTTCTATTAATTTTTGGTTACGGGAGCACTCGAAATTTGTTGCTGTTCAATAGTGTCTCTCGACTGTGATCGAGATGACAAGAAGTGAATGGTAAATGGTGTCTCTCGATTTACTAAAGCGAATAGAGAAAAATTTCGGAAGTTTCGATAAACTTAAAATCTTAATTGCTGCTACCTCAAAAAATGTTGATGGAAATGGTTGGGGAATTTTAGCATATCAACCATACAGCGATAGTTTGGTGATTTTACAATGCGAAAACCACGAAAAACTAACACAATGGGGTGCCATTCCTTTATTAGTTATTGATGTTTGGGAACACGCCTATTATTTAAAATACAAAAACAAACGGACCGATTTTGTGGATGCCTTATTTAATATCATCAATTGGGATAACGTGGCCATGCGATTGAACGATGCGTTGAAGTTAACAAGGTAGTATTTAAGGTTAGTTATTTAATTCAAAAAGGATGTTTGTTGTAAAAGACAAGTATCCTTTTTTATTAAAAAAAATAGCACCAATCTCAATTCTTTCGGATGACCATCGGGATTTTACAAAATAAAAAGGAAACAAAAAGCATCGATGCCCTTTTAGGAAAACCATATTCTTTGTGTTTTCTTTTTCTGACACTTCATATCAAGTAACATTTTATAAATAATGGGATATTCACTTTCTATTTCCTCTTTTTTGTTTACCTTTTGTATTTTATAAAAAAGGTTTTTAGTCTCTCTAAGGTAGCAACGCTATTCTTTATTGCCAGCTCGGCCGAATGTACTGGTTTTTCTGTTTCCAGATGGATCAATTTTAACTGATGTTCTAACTTGGACATCAAGGATTCAGCAAACAATTTCATTAGGTCTGTTTTAGATTTACAATTGAACTGATTCAGTAATTGAATCGGGAGGCAAATCTATTTGATGGTTACTAGGATTGCAAATAGTCTGGTGTTCAATTCCCGAATTGAATAGTGAAATTCCGGAATTGCATACTTTGTTTTTTGATACTAATGCGGTGAATAAGTTTTATATTTACCGCATAATTGCGGTGATAAATGAAAGTAATCACCGCATATTTTTTTATTTGCGGTAAATAAGTTTTATATTTACCGCAAAAATGCGGTAGATATGTATATTCATCAAAAAAATGATTGGCCAAAATTCGCTTGGGATGCAGATGTGATTACGCCCCTGCTAGGAACCGTCAGACACAGGCAAGGCAAAATACTTGGAGTGATGCAAGGACTTGGATTTCGATTGCAAGAGGAGACTGTGCTTAAAACATTGACCTTGGACGTACTAAAGTCGAGCGAAATTGAAGGAGAACAATTGAATCCAGAACAGGTTCGTTCTTCAATTGCAAGGCGTTTAGGTATTGAAATAGCCGGTGCTGTTCCTGCGGAACGCAATGTTGAAGGTGTTGTAGAAATGCTATTGGACGCTACGCAACGATATGAAGAACCTTTAAGTGATGATCGTTTGTTTGGATGGCATGCTGCTCTTTTCCCGACCGGGCGAAGTGGAATGTATAAAATAAAAACTGCAGCTTGGCGAGACGATGTCATGCAGGTTACTTCTGGTCCAATGGGAAAAGAAACTATACATTTTGAAGCACCAAGCGCGGATAAAGTACCTACAGAAATGAATGTTTTTTTAGATTGGTTTAATTCAAATCAAGATTTTGATCCTGTATTGAAGGCCGCTTTTGCCCATTTGTGGTTTGTTACCATACATCCATTTGAAGACGGTAACGGACGCATCACAAGAGCTATAACTGATATGCAACTGGCACGCGCCGACCAAAGTATAAAACGATTTTATTCGATGTCGGCTCAAATCCAAGCTGAACGTGATACGTATTATGCTATATTGGAAAGTACACAAAAAGGTGATTTGGATATTACTGACTGGTTGGAATGGTTTCTTGACTGTTTGTTGCGTTCTATGGCACAGACCGATGAAACTATCGCTGCAATCTTAAAGCGTACTCAATTCTGGGAAACTCACCGTACTACCAACTTTAATTCCCGTCAACAAAAAATGCTTGAACTGCTTCTTGATGATTTTTTTGGTAAGCTTACTGTTTCTAAATATGCCAAAATCACTAAAGTTTCTACTGACACTTCTCTTAGAGATATTCAAGATTTAATGGGTAAAGGTATTATTGAGCAAGAAGGAAGTGGTAGGAGTACTTCGTATAAGTTGATTACTATTTAACAGTGTATTCTATATTTTTTAATTGTTTGTTGAAGATTTTCTACCCTCTGACTGCTTTGCTAATCAAAGTTTACTGGATTCAATGCCAATAATCACTTGTTCTGGAAAGCGTAATGCAAAAGTAGCTAAAGAACTGACCGACAAAGGATATTGCTCTACTAAAAGCTTGTATTATTATGGTGTGAAATTACACGCATTGGCTTTTAGACGCTTAGATAAAATCCCTTTTCCTGAGGAAATTCAAATAACTCCTGCCTCAGTAAATGATTTAACTGTATTCAAAGAAGCTTGGTCTGAGAAAACTAACAGGAATTTTTTTGGAGATAAAATATACAATGATCTAGATTTTTTTTCTGAATTAGAGCAAAAGAAAAATTCGATTATGATGACTCCAATCAAAGGAATTAAAGGGCAATGTCAAGAAATCAAAAATAGAGATAAAGCTGCAAATGATTTGTTTTCGACAGCAGTATCAAGAGTTAGACAACCTATAGAAGCATTTTTTAGTTGGCTAATTCAAAAAACAGATATTCAAAGAGCAAGTAAAGTGAGGTCTGCCAAAGGACTGTTAATTCATATCTTCGGCAAAATTGCTTCCGCTTTTATAAACTTAATATTTTAACCCTTGATTCGTATTACTAATGAAAAAACATATCCTATTCGTCCTTTCCCTTCTACCAATCAAAACTTTAGCATGGGGCAAAAATGGCCACGCTCTAGTTGTAGAAGTAGCTTTTAATTATCTGGATAAAAACACTAAAAAAATAGTTTTAGGATACTCGTAAAGCAACTCTAGAGCTAGAGAAACTATTAAAAGAGTTTAGAAAAGTTTCTGTAGAAGAATCAAAAAATAATATTTCCCTAAAAAAACCTCGTTTAAATCGTTTTAAACGAGGTTTTTGTGTTTATCATGCCAATTAAATTTTAGGAGCCCTAGTTCAACAAATACCAGCAGCACTTTTCTATATTTTGTGGTACATATTACTATATAGAAAGCTTATCCTTTCATTAACTGTTTTAGCCGGCCTTGGTAAGACTGCCAATAATTTCTCTTAGTAGCATCGTTTAGGAAAGAAGCAGCTACCACTTTTTCTGCCTTTTCTGACTGTGATAACGCAACTCCATGATATCATTAAAGTTTTTCTCACTGATGCCTATATGCACCGCAAAGACAAAAAACTGTTGCCTTACTTTTCCTTGATCTAAATTTTCAGGTAATAGTCCATCATCCAACGCAAATTCTTTATCGTCTATATGAACACGGCTATTCAACAGATCATAAGCTGGACTTACCCTCTAATCATTTATTTCTTAAAATAAACTTAATTTTCCTTTGCTAACTTTCTTTTTAGTTTTACTTTCGTACTTTATATTTAATAAATCTAAATAAGAATAACATGAAAATTATTATTTTAATTGCTGCTGCGCTGCTATCAGTTCAGGGATTTTCGCAATCAAATCTAAAGGGTAGAGTTACAGACCAAAATAATCAAACAGTCATAGGAGCTACTGTGCATATTAAAGAATTAGGAAATAATACGATTACAGATGTTTCTGGAGATTATTTGTTGTCTAACATAAAAGAGGGAACTTATTCAGTTAGGATTGAAATGCTTGGTTACCAAACTAGAGTCAAAAGCTTTAAGTTTGATGGTACTAGTTCAGTAGTATACAATGTTACTTTATCAGATGATATAAGCCGTTTAGATGAAGTTGTAATTTCTGCCAGCAGGCACTCAGAATATTTATCAGAAATACCGGCTTCGGTTACAGTTATTGGACAAGCTACACTGCAAGAGTTTGCTAAATCTACTTCAAATATTAGTGAAATACTAGAATTTACAGTGCCAGGTTTAGCGATGTCTTCAGGTACTTTTTCTAACTGGGGACAAACATTACGTGGGCGATCTTTACTAGTTATGGTTGATGGTATTCCGCAATCTTCACCTTTAAGAAACGGACAATTAGGAATAAAATCAATTACTCCTAATGATATTAGTCGCGTGGAGGTTATAAAAGGAGCTACTTCTATTTTTGGTAACGGTGGTAACGGCGGTTTTATTAATTACATTACTAAAAAACCTAATTCTATCAAAAAATTTGAAGGCTCCACCAATGTTTGGGGTACATCTAATGTAGCAGAAACAAAAGACGCATTAGGATTTGGGGTTTATCAATCCTTTAAAGGGAATTTAGATAAATTCAGGTATTATATTAGCGGGAGTTATGAAGAAACGGGCAATAAATATGATGCTAAAGGCATTCCGCTTTTACCGACCTATGGATTTGATAATTCTAAAATATACAGTACGTTAGGAAAGATTGAGTATCAATTATCTGCAAATCAAAAAATAACGCTAGGAGGGAATTTTTATAAATCGACACAAAACTCTCCATTTATTCCTGTAGCTGCCATAGTTGACGTTTTTAATAAAGAAGGAGATTATGCCATAACAGCTGGATATGGTGAAAAAGGGACTATTGTGGGAGAAAAAGCTAATGGTTCGATCCTTGGTAATGCACAATTGACCTATAATTTAAACAATATATTTTCTGAAAATACAGACTTTCAAACTGATTTATATTACCAAAACACAGAGAACATTTTCTTTTATTCTGATAAGTTTGAAAACGGAGGCCAATCTGTAATAAATGCAGAAAAATATGGATTAAGACCAAATTTTATCACGAAGTTATCAGACAACAAGGCGGCAGATATTACACTTACTTATGGTGTAGATTTACTTAGAGATAAAACCAATCAAGGATTATTAGATGGTAGGTTATGGGTGCCTAATATCGAAATGATTAGCTGGGCGCCTTACGCACAATCCACCCTTAAATTTAATGAAAAATGGGTTGTCAAAACGGGTTTGCGTTATGATGATATTAATATGGACATTGTTGATTATAGTACTTTGCCGTATTCCGGTAAAAGTGATGGTAACTTTAGCCCGTCTGTAGAGGTACAGGGTGGTAAACTAAACTTTAATAATCTCGCCTTTAATTTTGGTGTACGTTATATTGAGCATCAAGAATTTATACCATATGTAAGTTACTCACAAGGTTTTTCAATTGCAGATTTAGGTTCTGTATTACGTTCTGCAACAGCAAGTAATATTAATGATATTCAGTTAGAAGCTGCAGTGACTAAAAACTATGAATTTGGTTTTTTATCTAAATTTAATAACCTGAAGTTTGAGGCTGTTGGGTATTACAGTACCTCAAGTTTGGGTACGGGAATTGTTTTTGTTGATGAGCTAAATACATTTCAACCTTCAAAACAACCACAACGCATTTATGGCGGAGAGGTTGCTGTAGATTATTTTACGTCAAACGATAAATGGCAATTTGGAACCTCTTATTCGTATGTTGAAGGTACAAAATATAATATAGGAGATGAAAATAACTTAAGCTATTTAGGAGGTGATGTTATCTCCGCACCAAAATTGACTGTGTATGCAAATTGGAGACCGATACCAAAAGTAAGTACTTCTATTAGAGTTACCAATTCGGGAGACAGAGAAAGATTTGATCCTTTTTTAAATGTAAACACTAACAAATATGAATATAGACATACTGAATTTCCAGTAAGTGGTTATACCTTAGTTAATCTTTCTTTGGCTTACCAATTAGAACCTAACTTGTCTGTGTCCTTAGCGGTAAATAACTTGTTAAACGAGTATTATCTTCCTGCAAGATCGCAATGGGCATCCCCATTAAAAACATTTACAGGAGCTGGCGAAGGGGCTAACGCTAAAGTAAGTTTACAATATAATTTTTAATTTCTGTTTGATGGCTTTAGGGAATATAGTGCGTAAAATTCATTTTTGGGTAGGTATTACATGTGGTTTAGTTGCTTCGATTTCTGGCCTTTCTGGTGCTATGTATGTATGGCAACCAGAATTCAGCGCGGCACTTAACCCTGAGCTATTAAAGATGAAAAACATAGATAGTTTAGAGGATGACGTTTTTTTAAAAACGGCATCCTCTTTAGCAACGACGCACTCGGATAGTATTAGCAAAATGTTTCTACCATATAGAGAGCAGCAAACAATTTCTATTGAATTTAAAAACGGGAAAACCAATTATTATAATTCAGAAAATGGGCAGTTTTTAGGAGAGAAGTCAGCTTCAATTGTGTTTTTTGAAGATTTATTAAAATTTCACCGTACCCTTTTCATTCCAAAAATAGGCAAGTATGTGACTGGCACAAGTACTATTGTTTTTCTTTTATTAATATTGCTTTCGGGAATTTACATTTGGTACAAAACCTATAGTTCTACCCTTAAAAACGGGTTTAAAATTAAATGGAAGAGTAAGAAAAAGAAATTTAATTTTGATCTTCATAAGGTATTGGGGGTTAGCTTTTTTATCCCACTTTTGACAATTTCCTTTACAGGTGCCTATTTTACGTATAATTCCTATTATAAAAAGGCGCTATCAGTGCTAGATAGTAGAACAATTCTTAAACAAGAAACACAAAATAAGAATCCCCCATCCTTTGCAACGATTTTATTAGATTCCGATAAAAGTTATGACTTGCGTGCCATTTACTATCTTAAAGATGCAAATGACAACTATCGGTTTAGATATATTGAGAGTAGATTTAAAACGCAAGGACTTAGAAAAACCAAAGAACTGACGGTTAGCACAAACCTAAAAACAATCTCTTTAACAGATTATAGGAATGATGCTACTAGCAACCGTTTGGCAGCACAATTTTACCCTGTACACACAGGTGAAATTGCAGGACTATTTGGTAGGATTCTTGTTTTTATCGCTGGACTTATTCCCCTTACATTGTATATCACTGGCTTTAGGATATATCTTTCTAAGAAACGAAGACTAAGGAAGTTTCCTGGTTGACGGCAATTTATTGTCACCGCTAAAATTCAAAACTGGGGATTAATCTTCACCCAGTTCTAAACTATATTTGAAAAAAGAGTTCAACTTTAATTAAAAAGTCAAACCCCTATATTTTTAAACTTACACACTTTTTACAGAAGTGTCTTTTTTTGAAAAACAAAAATAAATCAATATTTTAATTGTAAATCAACACAGAATCTATCGAGATCGAGTTGTTATTACCAGTAATACTTAGCAGTCTTTTAAGATAGCCGATAACGCCAGTCTATAAAATAACCTCCGTCACATTACCCTCAAATATAACCAAACACCGTTACAAAAAGAAGATTATTCTTATCTGAAGAATCGAATTGAACTCATCTTTTTGCTAACCGCCGTATACGTGACCCGCTTGGTTTATCCTGAGCGAAGCCGAAGGGTTCGGTGGTGTGTGTTAGTAGATATTGTCCGTCAGCTTTTTCTTTAAGTATTATTTTTGATGATTTTAAAGCCTTATTTACATCTTCAACAGCTTTTTTATGGTCTAATTTTTCATCAAAGAGATAATAATCTGGATTTACTAACGATATTATTACTTTGATTAAATCTCGATTTGGCAAATTTTCGATTTCGCTTGATTGCTCATTAAGTTTATTTAAAACGTCTTGAACCCAAGAATGTCGGGTTGAACCGTCGTGAACAAAGTCTAGGTCATTGTCTATGAAAAATTTTGTCAGTTGAGATGAAGAACGATAAGAGAAATGGTTAAAAGCTTCGTTCCCACATATCATTTCGGATAATTTCGTTATCGCAGGTCTGCTAATTTTCATTCAAGTGTTTTTTGTAGCTATTAATTGAGTAATGTTATTTTTTTTAGTTTCAAGTTCTGAAATTAGCTTGTTATTTAATTCAATATTTTGGTTTAATTTCTCTGATATCAATAGCAAACGGCTTTCTAACTCGTCAACAATTTCCATTTTCTTTTTTTTGTCTATAGGTTGCTCTTTATCCCAAACTCCATTTTGAACTTGATAATATACTAATCTATAAAGAAATCCAACAGCTGAATTGAAATCATTTCCAGCACAATGTGCTAAAAAACTACTTAAATCATCACGTAAATTCCCTGCTCCAAAATCATTTTGAAATTGATATTGAAAAGGTAAAATACTAAATAATTTTGATTGCAAAATTTGACCTAACTGCACCGATTGCTTTTTTAGAGAATTCAGTAAATTCAGTCACAGAATAATAACCAATGTAAACAGTTGTTAAGTCTTGAAAGTCTTTATATGTTTCCGCTACTCTCTTATCTATATCGAGTTTCCAAAACTCTTCAATTTGAGGTAAAATACTTTGTTTATGTTCTGGTGTCATATTCTGTTATTGGTTTTAAGTGTCATAGGGTCTGCTTGCTTGTAACTTGTAAATAACATCAACAAATAACGCTTTTTTAAAGTTTTACCATATGTCAAGCTATTTATTCTAGTTCGTAAATAAAGACTTTTATAAGTATTGTTACAATACCCACATTTAGTGATATTTTAACTTAAATTGAATATACACTAGAAAGCTAATTTTATAGGTAAGGGAACTTATGCCCAAAAGTGAAGGAAAACACTCAAAAACCAAGCTTAAAATGCATTTGTACGGACTGGAAAAAGCCGAACGTAAAAGGAAAAACCTGATGCGACTAGGGATTGACAAAGACCACGCCTATGCTTGGAGCAGAACCAGAAAAGGAGGCTGGCGCATTGCCCAAAGTCCGATTCTAACTTCTACAATTACCCTACTACGGCTCAAGAAGAAAGGGTATCGGTCTATGCTGGAAACCTACATTGAATTCAATCCATCACTTTGCGAACCGCCGTATACGAGACCCGTACGTACGGTGGTGTGTGAGGCACACTCAGTCAGTTTCTGGCGGAGCCGTCTACTCGATTAGTAATTGCCTTCATCGATCATTTGTCTTATTTCAGCGCGTCGCTTTTCATCAATTTCTCTATGGATTTCGTCGTGACAATTTTTGCAGACAGAAATTAAATCTTCTAACGCTTCATCATATAATCTTTCATAAGTTTTGTGGTGAACTTGTTCAGCAGGTTTCTCTTTACAGACTTGACATAAATTTTCATCCCGAATTAAAACTTCTTTTCTTTTTAATGCCCAAGCATTAGAACTCAAGTATTCGGTATATTTTGCAAATCTTGAAGTGCTATAATTTAATGGCTTTACAAACTCCCACAATTGCGTTGAATTTTCTTTACGTTCATTTGCCCAATTATTATAGTTCGGATAACTAAATTTAAATCTAATTTCTTTTGAATATTGTTTTGACTTAACGGTTTATTTCTATCCACGCAACCTCCACAATTTTGACATTGTCTATGAAGCCTCAACCTTTCAGGATTTCTATTATCAATAGTAACATTAAAAAAAGGATCATTACAACATTCGCCAAGAGTTGTAAGAATTAAATTATTGCAATCTACACATTGCAAGATATTATGAAATTTATGTGTAGAATAAATAATCGTTTTTTGGCTATTGCATCGAGAACATTTTTTCATCAAATAAATATTAATAATTTTCGGTTTTTTTTAAGGTTGTTGCTAACGTTATACCGCCTTGAGTTTGCTGGAAGTTCGTAACCGCTCAATTTTCCGTTTAACTAAAACTTGATGCGAAACGGTAATTCCACTAAATTTCAGCTAGCTCAAAGCAGTTAGGTGCTGGCATCTTTCAAATCTACTTTTATAACATCTTTACTATCTATTTTTCGTATTACTAAAGTTGCAACTTCTAACTGGTCTTTATGGTTGCCGAATTTCCAGTTTTCTAATTTTTTCTCGCCAAATAAATAATAACCTTTAGTTTCCAGGTGCTTCAGTAAATTATTTAATGAAAGAGATATTCTTATATTTTGTACGGTTATGAGTTTTTCATCGACTGATACTTCATGTACACGAGCGAGATGCCCGCGCCAGGGGAAATATATTAAAGTGGATAGTTCCCAGCAACGGGAATTGATTAATCGCCATTTTTCAAGTATCTAAACCAATAAAATTAACTGCAATAAATTATACAATATGTATAATTTTTATGTATATTTGTCTAATGAAATTTTGCTTAAATGGATGTAAAAATATTAAAAATCGATGGAAATGTTTTAGTAAATGCTAAAATTTCAGATTCAAAATTATTAAAAGTAAATCTTCCGTCAGTGGCAGATGGATGGAGATTTAATTTTAATAAACACTCGAAAAAGAAAGGTTTTGAAACATATATTTTGGTGTCTGAAGAAACTTCTGAAAAAATTGAAGGTTGTTTAATTTTTGAAATGAAGGAAAAGATTGAACCCTATATGGCTTATGTTGAAATTGCTCCTCATAACAAAGGAACGATAAAAGAATATGATAATGTTGCAGGTTGTTTAATTGCATATGCTTGTCGGTTAAGTTTCGTAAAAGGAGAAGGTGACTTTGAAGGCTATTTAGCATTTGATGTTTTTGAAGAACATAAAGAAGAGGAAATAAAACTAATGGCAGTATATTCAAAAAAATACAATGCTTTTAAGGTTGGTGATACCTCTATGATTATTCCACCTGAAGGTGGGCAAAAATTAATTGATGAATTTTTAAATGAATGAATATGAAAACTAAAGAAATTCAAATTGAAGATATTTGGAATGATAAAAAGAAAGGGGAATTAAAAAAAGCTATATTATCCCATTCTACTACTCAATCCAGAGAACGAATATTAAGCAATCGGTTACTTTCTATTCAGTATAAATTAGAAGATTATATTCGAAATGAAAGTGATGATACAGAGGTTTTAAAAATTCTTGATTTTGTTAAGATGTATTTAAAAGTCCTTAATCTTTCTAAAAAAAGATTAGCAACTTATTTTGAAATGAGAGATAGTAATCTTCATAAATATCTTTCAGGGGAAAGAAAATTAAATGCACAAGTAGCATTGAAACTTAGTACATTTTCTCATACTAAACCAGAACAATGGTATAAAGTTCAACTAAAAAATGAGATGATTGAGTTAAACAAAGAAAAAGCTAATACAAAAGAATACGAAAAATATGATTACCGTAATTTAGTAGAAGTATAATAATCAAAAAAATAAATCTGAACTCATTGTGAAAATATTTTTTTTTATGAAAAAAAATGGAAAGCTCTCTAACGAGGGCTTTTTTACAAAGAATCAGTCAAGACTTATGTGAAATTTGCTAAAGAAATATGATTTATAGAATACTAGATACTTGTAATTAGTAGTAAAAATAGTTCTATATTAGCTGAAATAATAATTCTAAAATGGAATCAAATCTGAGTGAAATAATAATTAATGAGAAAGGAAAAATACTTTTTTTTGCACTTCAACATTTTTAGATGACAAATCCAGAACATTAATAATTCAGGAAAATAAATGAGTATACCCATAAAGCGGTTAATCAAAATTTTTGTAATAATCAATTTTAATTTTTATAAATGAGTTCCGAAACTAGTGTATTTCAAATCAAGATATTGATCCTGTATTGAAGGGCGCTTTTGCCCATTTGTGGTTTGTTACCATACATCCATTTGAAGATGGTAACGGACGTATCACAAGAGCTATAACTGATATGTGGATACTGGTTCGAGGTTGAGAGACATCGAAGAGCTGGGAAGGTCGCCTGAGTTATAGTAGCAAAACAGTTCTAAAAATCTATTGATACGGCGATCTCAAAGGCGAATGCAATTCGACGTGATTAGCTTTAGGACAACTTCTAGTATAATTCGAAGTCAGGAGACCTCGAAGAGCAGGGGTGTTGTATTCTTTTAACTTTGCTTGATTGAAGCACCTCCAGTCATTCTGATTGAAGCACCTCCAGACATTTTTATTTGAGTTCCTTTAGAATTCATTTCAGAATCAGTTATTATTGTTTCGCCCGTAGAGCCTTGTGAACCTCCTGTTACTAAAATGTCAGATTTTAACGTTGACTTACTAATAGAAACAGTTCCGTGTTGATGGTCAAATCTTATTCCTTTTATAGCTTCAAGAAAAGCATCGTCAATTTCAAGATCTCCTGTTGAGGCACATGCATCAATAACGCCAACTGTGTCATTAAATACTTTTTCAAAATCTTGAGGTGTTGTGGCTAACTTTAATTCATTTTCTAATTCAGATTTTGCATTGAATGCTTTTAAAAAGAAATTCTCAATAGTTGGTGTGGTAAAATTCGCAAAATAACTTGTTGCTAAACTTCCGATTATTCCGATCGTAATAGGGTCCATAATTTTCTTTATTAGTTTTATTAGGTGTTTTTATTATTCAGTTTTCTTTTTTCCGTTAAATAGACGTTATTATAAAGTAATAATTTCGTTCTCATAAATTGTCTATGGTTGCCACTAACGGTAGGAGGCTTTGAGATGGTGTGTGCTTCGTAACCGCTAATTTTTCGCTTGAACGAAAAATTGGTGCGAAACGGTAATTCCAATATATCACACACTATATCAAAACGGCGGTTAGCGGTTTTACTTGTTATTTAAAACATTCTTTAATAAAAATTTTATCTTCCGCGGAAAATTTATTCCACTTTGCAGTTCTTTCATTAGTATTTGGTTCAGCAGAATAAGTTTTATTATCAATAGGGTTTTGAAACTTTTCAATTAAATTTTCGATTAATTCTTTTATACTTTCTCCAAAATCATTCTTATGATATATTCCAACTGATAATTTGTTTTGTTCATTATTATTAATTTTCGGAAAATAGCAAACATTTCTTTCTTTACGAATTTCCGCAATAAACGTATTTGTTCCCATGCAAAATCTAATGCAAATTTCAAATAAATTACTAGAAACAATATCATAAATGAGTTCAGAAATATTTTGTTTATAACTATTGTTTGGCAAATAATTTTGGCTACCAATTATGAAAGGAATAGTTAAGCCGTCTTTTCCTTTATCACGATGTTTTTTTAATAAAATTTCCCAGTACTTATTTTGTTTCATTTTATTTCCCATTTATTTTGTCCCATACATAAATAAGTATACTGGATATGCAAATAAAAACTGCACATTAAGTTAAGCTACATTTTTGTAATTAATTTGATTGTTAAATTCTTCAA
>NZ_RYDJ01000210.1:0-1139 GCF_003970355.1 Flavobacterium bomense
AATTAGTTTGTCGTAACTTATATTCAAACCCAACGCCGAAAAGAGGTTGGTTTCTAGTTATGTTTTTTTCTGAAATTGTAACGTCGTTTCCAGAAACAATATCGATTCTACCATTTGATGTAGAATTAATGTGTTCGAAACGCATACCTGGAGTAACGCTAAATTTTTCAGTGATTTTAAATTGATTTTCGGCAAATAGCGCAATATTTTTGGTTGTAAATGTCAAATCAGTTGGGTATCTATTTTCGATACTCATATCAAAATTACTTCCTGTTGTGCCAACACCTTTTTGAAACCGTTCAGTGTTTGCTTTATACAAACGCACACCAAAAGCAAGGTTTTGAGTAGTTTTGCCAAGTTTGTAGCGGTATAAATTTCGATTTTCTATACCTAAATTTTTATAAATATCACTATCTACTCGACGTTTGGCATATTGATTTGTTGTAGTGCTTATTGCATCGACAACATTTGGACCATTTGTAAAACCAACGCTATTTCTTTCACCAATAAGTCCAAAGGCTTTTACAGAGACATCAAAATTAGCATTTACTTTGGTATCGAAATTCAAAGAAAAAATGTTCCAAGGCACTCCAAACCAATTGCGCTCTCTAAATGATTGTCGTGAATTAGATCTAAATTGATCATCGGTCAAACCACCCGGTTGTTGCATATTATAATTTGAATTGGTGTATTCCGCAGCAATTTTTGTTTTGTCAGAAAAACGATATTCCACAAAGGCGTGCGTGTTTCTCGCTGTGAATCTGTTATTTTCACGCCAGCCATCAGCGCTTCTCGAATGATTGTAAACATAGTAAGAGAATTTTTTATATTTTCCACCAATAGCGTTGAAAGAACTTACTAATCCAAAACTGCCGACAGTGTTCTGGGTTTCAAAAGAAAAAGGTTTTTCTTTTTCTCTTTTTAGTACATAGTTGAGCATTCCTCCAAATTGCGGTCCAAATTGTAAAGAAGCGCCGCCACGAACCATTTGAATTGTTTCAACCGCTTCAAGAGGTGGATTGTAATACGCCTCGGGATAGCCAAATACATCTGCAGAAATGTCTACTCCGTTCTGACGCGTATTTAATTCCCAGCTTCTATTAGGGCTTAAACCTCTTACACCCACATTAATTTGTAAA
>NZ_RYDJ01000211.1:0-1136 GCF_003970355.1 Flavobacterium bomense
ATTTTTACATAATGTGCAATAATATTGTCAGCTCCTGTAATACCTTCTTTCGCCATAAGCGATGGATTAGTAGTTACACCGTCTAGAACTCCTAGATCATTAGCTTCCTTGATGTCTTTTAAATTTGCGGTATCAATAAAAAATTTCATTTCTTTTGTGTTTATTTTTGATTATTATTTACTTTCTTCGATGTATTTTAGAATTTCTTTTGAAGCACTTTCAGGATTGAATCCAAATTTTTGATCCAAAACACTTGCTGGTGCCGAATAACCAAAATGGTCTAATCCAATCACTTTTCCGCTATCGCCTATCAATCCTTCTAAGTTTACAGGAAGTCCAGCGGTGAGCCCGAAAACTAATTTCCCTTTAGGAATAACGCTTTCTTGGTATTCCTTTGATTGTTGTTTGAACAACCCTTCTGAGATGATAGAAGCTACATTCACTTTCAAATTATTCTCTTTTTCCAAAATCGCTGCAGCATCCATAAGTGTAGAAACCTCCGAACCGTTGGCAAATAAAGTAATATCTGGATTTGGTGTTGACTTCACTAAATAACCTCCTTTATTAGCTTCTGTTGCCTCTTGATATCTTGAAGCTCCTGTTGCTGGAATGTCTTTAATGTTTTGTCTTGAAAGTATCAAAGCGGTTGGTGTCGTAGTGTTTTTCAAAGCCATATCCCAAGCTACTGAAGTTTCGATAGCATCGGCAGGGCGAAGTGCTAATAAACTTTGGTGACCAGAATGGTTTTTGATTTTTTCCATCAAACGCATTTGTGCTTCTTGCTCAATGGGTTGGTGGGTTGGTCCGTCCTCTCCTACTCTAAATGAATCGTGAGTCAAAACATATTTCACTGGCAATTCTTGAATGGCAGCCAATCTTATAGCTGGTTTCATATAATCTGAGAATACAAAGAATGTAGCCACCACAGGAACTACTCCTCCGTGAAGGGCGATTCCGTTTGCGATAGCAGTCATTGTCAACTCAGCAACTCCAGCTTGTAAAAAAGCACCTTTGAAATTATTTTTTTGCAGAACAGTCGTTTTTTTCAAGAAACCATCCGTTTTATCACTGTTGGATAAATCCGCTGAAGAAACAATTACGTTTTCTAAATTTTCTGCTAAATATCCTAATACTGC
>NZ_RYDJ01000212.1:0-1136 GCF_003970355.1 Flavobacterium bomense
TTTGCCTCCATACCAACGTTTATTAATGATATAATTCTCAAGAATATCCGAAGAAAAGACTTTTACAAATTCCTTGTCTTCAAAAGCATTTTCCCAATCTGTTTTAAAAACAAATGGATTTTGAAAATCATCGTCGTTCATCTTGATATCTATCATTAATTTGGTGCATAATTAAATTCACTTTTTTTTAACCACATAGAAATATTAGTTTTTGTAAAAAATTTTAGGCGTTTCACTTTTCATAGATTTCATAGTTTGAATCATAAAATTTATTCTTTAGGCAGTTTTTTATAATAATCATTAACAAATGTTTTTTGGCCTTCTTTGAAAATATTGTTGCAATTAAAATTAATTAAAATCCCTTTCGGAGATTTTATGAGGTTCATATAATTCAATAATTTAGCTTCATAAATTGGATGAATATTTAATGTAGATTTCAATTCTACTATATAGCACTTTCAACAAACAAATCGCATCTAAAATCAGATTCTAATTCTTTCTCTTTGTAAATTACTGGTATCTTCATTTCAGAAATAAAATTTATATTTCTTAACGTAAACTCTTCTTTCAAACATTGGTGATAGACACTTTCCAAAAGTCCTCTCCCCATTATTTTGTGTACTTCAATAGCTGCACCAATTATAGAGTAAGTTAGATTGTCTATATATTTTTGAGTCCTGCTTCTCTTAATTAACTACACAAAAAATTGCTATGTGAGAATTTTATGCCTATGAAATTCTTTATTCTATTAATTTACAAATTTTACTATGTGGTTAAAAAAATTCTGTTATCGTTCAACTTTAAACAAATGGAAAGGTAAACCAGGTGAAATCTCCACAAAATTCCATTCTTTCTCCCAAATATAACTATTTCCAGTGACTAAATCGGTAATTTTTAGTGGAAGCTTACTCAATAACTCTTGAGGAAGAAGCACCATAGATTGTGCAGTATAATTAGAATCGAGACTTGCAACCATAAGTGTTTCATCTTGCTTTTCATCATCATATTTATAATAAGCCATCACCTTATCATTATTGGTAAGACAAAAAATAATATTATTAGTTTGTTGCAAGGAAGCATGTTCGTTTCTGATTTTGTTGATTCTACTTATAACAGTAGTAATTTTGTTCTGCTTA
>NZ_RYDJ01000213.1:0-1135 GCF_003970355.1 Flavobacterium bomense
ATAGCTGCATTTACAAAGAAAGCCAAGTTCAGGGCAATTGTACTATCGATTAAATTGTATTTCAAAGCTTGCTTAATTCCGGCAACACTTCTGTCGAATTTTCGAGTTTGCACCAGTGAAGAATGCAGGTATAAATTGTGTGGCATAACCGTGGCTCCAATAATTCCTATTGCGATATATAGTGCAGCCGAATTGGGCATTGAAGGGATTAAACCATACATCACTTTGCCCATTTCTGGTTGCGCAAAAATCATTTGAAAAATAAAGGAAATTCCAATAATTGCAACCAATACAATAATAAAAGCTTCCATTTTTCGGATGCCTTTGTTAATTAGAAAAAGCAATAAAAAGGTATCTAAAACGGTAATCCAAACAGCAGTAATCAGCGGGATATCAAATAATAAATTGATCCCGATAGCCATTCCTAGTACTTCGGCAAGATCACAAGCGGCAATGGCTACTTCGGCAAGAAAATAAAGAATGTAATTAATCGGTTTCGAATAGGTTTCTCGTGAAGCTTGTGCCAAATCGCGTTGCGTCACAATCCCTAATCTGGCACTCAAACTTTGTAAAAGCAAAGCCATCATATTACTCATTAGTAAAACCCAAAGTAAAGCATATCCAAACTGACTTCCGCCAGCTATATCCGTGGCCCAATTTCCAGGATCCATATACCCCACGCTTATCAAATAAGCAGGTCCAAAAAAGGCAAGAATTTTTCTAAAAGTCGAGGTTTTATTTTGTGTAGCTACCGATTGGTTTACTTCTTCTAAAGATTTGCTCATAGCCGAAATTGAATTATTAAGACAAATATATACAAAAATATTTTGTTTGAGTAATTATTTTTTTAGATTTGTCTAAAAATTAATTTACCCAAATGAAATATTTATTTTTATTATTAACAATATTCGCTTTTAGTACTCTATTTTCGCAGAATACGGCTTCTATATCTGGCAGAATTACTGTTGAAAATAAGGAAATGCAACAAGCAACTATTGAAATACTAAAAACCAAGTACAAAACCCAAACCGATAGTTTAGGGATTTATAAAATAGACAATATTCCTGCGGGAAATTATAAATTTCAGATTTCATCTCTTGGCCTGAAAACCATATCCAAAAACATTATTCTAAAA
>NZ_RYDJ01000214.1:0-1134 GCF_003970355.1 Flavobacterium bomense
AACACTATTATTGATAATCGTTTTGAAATTATCGATGTTATAATGATGAAATTGCACATCTGTAATAATATTATCGGGTAAATTATTCACAAAAGAATGATACAAAACTTCTTTGTATGCTTTGAAGGTGTCTAAAACTAAAAGTATTTTTCGAGTTTCGCCAGCAACGTAATACCCTTTATTTGGAACCGATTCAATAACTCTTTGGTCTTTTAAAATTGAATAAGCTTTAAAAACTGTATCTCTTGAAAGTTTATTTTCATTGCAAATACTATTCACTGAAGGCAACAAATCTCCCTTGTTAAGAAGCTTTTTAGCAATAGCATTATTGATAGAATTTACCAATTGCTGATACTTTGGGATGTCACTTTCGTGATTAATATTAAAAGCGAAAATCTTTATATTCATAACCTGCGTACTGTTCTGTTCCGGTATGCTAAATTAGTGATTTTTTCAATATAAAAAATTATTTTCGAAATAATTTAATCATTTTTTTTTAGGTTAGACAATCATCTAGTCTGAGCTGAATTCCTGAAGCATATTCAGAGAGAAATTCTTATGAAAACTATTATAAAAAATAGTATATTTGTTATTAATTATTTTTTATTATATGGAAGAAAATAAAGACGTGACGATATATGATCTCGCTAATAAATTAAAACTAGCAACCTCAACAATTTCAAGAGCTCTAAAAGATCATCCTACAATAAGCACAAAAACAATAAAAAAGGTTAAGAAAATGGCCGAGGAAATGGGCTATGTTCCTAATACTTTGGCTGCTGGTTTGCGGGGGAATAAGACCAATACCATTGGAGTTTTGATTCCAACTGTTACCCAACCCTTCCTTTCTTCACTGATAAGCGGTATAGAAATTACTGCTCGAAAATCAGGTTATAATGTAATTATTATGCAATCTCATGACTCCTATGAAGAAGAAGTCAGCATGGCTAAATCTTTATATAGCAGCAGAGTTAGTGGTATTATTTGTTCCATAGGGATGAAAACAGTTGACACTTCCCATTTTCAACAATTTGTAAATAACAATATTCCATTAGTTTTTGTCGATAGGGTTCCAAAAGATTTCAATACATTTCGAGTAATAATTGACAATTATGCTGCTGGATATAAAGCAAC
>NZ_RYDJ01000215.1:0-1134 GCF_003970355.1 Flavobacterium bomense
TACGAAATACCGCTGCGGGATTGCGTTACACACTGTATATATTTATGACCGATTTAAACGATATTTCAAAAGTAACTCACGTTCCAGCAGGACATTTTATGGGACCACAAGACTCCGAAAGAGTGGGCGATGTATCCAATGTATTGTTTTCGAATGGCTGGATTGCCGATGAAGACGGAACTGTTTTTATCTATTATGCCGCATCAGATACAAGAATGCACGTTGCCGTTTCTTCGGTTGAAAAATTAGTAGATTATGTACTGAATACGCCCGAAGATACTTTTATATCAGCTGGTTCTGTGAATACTATCATCTCTCAAGTGAATAAGAATAAAGAAATTAAATAAGTGTCTGTCAGCTCCGCAAAGTCTCCGACTTTGAGGATGTGAATGGCGGTCTCTGACCGCTTCTAAACCAAATACTTATAAAAATAAATCGTGTCAACACAAACAATACATCTAAAAACCGAACTCACCACTGAACTCGACAACATTCTTGAATATTGGTCAAAAAATACTATTGACCAAAAAAATGGCGGTTTTATTGGTCAAATAGATTGCAATGAATACAAAAATTTTGAAGCGGAAAAAGGCTCTGTTCTAAATGCTCGAATTCTTTGGTCATTTTCTGCTGCTTATTCAATCACAAAAAACGAAGCACACAAAAAAATTGCCAAAGATGCTTTCGAATTCATTCTAACGTATTTTTATGATATCGAATTTGGTGGAATTTTCTGGAGCATTAATCCTGATAAAACACCAAAAGATACCAAAAACCAAATTTATGCTTTGGCTTTTGTGATTTATTGATTGACTGAATACTATGAAATTTCCAATGACGAAAGAGCGCTGAGATTTTCTGTAATACTATATAACAGAATACAAAAACACAGCTACGACCCAATAAAAAAAGGCTATTTCGAAGCTTTTACCCGCGATTGGCAACCTATCGAAGATTTGCGTTTGAGCGATAAAGTTGCTAACGAAAAAAAGACAATGAATACCCATTTGCATATCGTTGAAGGCTATGCGAATTTGTACAAAGTGTGGAAAAACGAAAATCTAAAAAATGATATAATTGAATTGCTAGAAGTCATTGAAACGCATTTTATCAACAAAGAAACAGGTCATTTAC
>NZ_RYDJ01000216.1:0-560 GCF_003970355.1 Flavobacterium bomense
AAGTGACGCACAACGTCATACTGTGAAAAAACGTGCAAAATCATTACAACAAATATACTAAAATACTTATAATAAAAACAAAGATTTTGTACATTTAGTGATGCAACACTCCCGAAGCTTCGGGACAAGGAATATCTCCCAATCAACTTCAGGTTAGTAGTCTAGAATACACCATCAGCCAAGAGTATTAATTTAGGTAGGTACTCATCACAGACTAGCACCAGTGGGATCCGCCAGCTTGGTATCTTGGAGGTAGACAAAGGCTACCATAACGGACGAGAAATAGACAGCTGTAAAAACAACATCACCACCATTGTGGTGCATCCTGATCAAGGTAAGAGCAACGAAAACGGCACCCAACCCGAGTATTTTGTGTCGAAATTTACGTATAACAAAGAGAATAATACGTACACTTGTCCGCAAGGTCAAACACTCACCACTACAGGGAGTTGGCACAAAAAAACAGGACGCACCGAAGAAAGTGGTTACCAGTTCCAAAAATATCGCACACCAGCTTGCAGAACTTGTCCAGTAAAAGACCAATGCACCAGTCGTAAAGG
>NZ_RYDJ01000216.1:570-1133 GCF_003970355.1 Flavobacterium bomense
TCAAGCAGTAGAGGAGAACCGCCAGCGCTACAAAGAAAACCCACAACGCTACCGAAAGAGGCAAGAATTGAAGCGAAGCGGAAATCACGAAAACAAATAAAAAACAATAAAAAATTGAGTAAATCAACGAACATATCTTTGGGACAATCAAGCGAAAATGGGGATACAATTACACCGATTTAATAGGACTGGAAAAAGTAAACGGGGAACATAGCCTTATTATGTTGGTTTATAACATCAAACGGAGCATCAATATCCTTAGTGTTCCCGATTTAATAGCCAAACTCAAAACTTGGAACTCAGCTTACAAGGCAAAAGTCTTGTTTTTTGTAAAAACCACTTACATAAGGCTCTTTTTAGCTAAAATTATTTTTAGAACAAACCAAAACACTTCAAAATATTGCTGGGCTTAAAATTCATTTATAGTAATCTTGTGAAGTGAAATAGTGTTGAAAATGGCGTTTATTCACAGCCTGACGTTATGCCGCTTGGCGATGTGGCGGATTAAGGAAGCCTAAACTTTCGGTTTATGACTATACTTTCAGACACAAAACCGACTTTAA
>NZ_RYDJ01000217.1:0-1133 GCF_003970355.1 Flavobacterium bomense
ATTTGTGTTTTTGAGACAATTTATACCATAGACACTTATTTAAAAGCCTAATAACTAACTGTATAATGCCGATATAGTAAAAAAAACAGTACAATTTATTGGACTGTATTGACCCCAGCGATAGCAAACTGGCAAAGCAATACATAATTGGCATTAGTAATCATAAAACTTAAAAACATGAATTTTAAACAAAATCTATTGGTTAGATTCCGCCTAGACAGAAAATTACTTGGACTGCTTTTGGTTTGGACCAGCAACTTTTTAATGCAAGCCCAAGTTATTACTTCCCCTAACAAGAATCTTTCCTTGCAATTTGAACTTACTACCAATGGAGTTCCCTCCTATCAGTTGAGTTACAAAGACAAATCGGTAATCAAACCAAGCACTTTGGGAATTGAGATAAAAGATGCTCCTTCGTTTATGGATGGTTTTTCGTTAACAGACTCCGCTCAATCTTTGGTTGATGATTCTTGGAATCCAGTAATGGGCGAAGAAAAAATAATTCGCAATAATTACAACGAAGTGGTGGTCACTTTGGCGCAAGCCAAAGACAACAACCGCTACATCCGTATCCGATTCCGATTGTTCAACGATGGTTTGGGGTTTCGTTATGAATTTCCAAAACAAACTGACTTAAATTATTTTGTAATCAAAGAGGAACACACCGAATTCAAATTGGCAGGTGACCATAAAATTTTCTGGATTCCGGGAGATTATGACACGAATGAATATGCATATACTACCTCTAAGATTTCAGAGATTCCTTCATTAATGAAGAAGGCAACTATTGAAATTAATTCGCAATTTCCAATTAAAGATTTGGCAGTTCAAACGCCTTCAATGATGAAAACTGCGGATGGTTTGTATGTCAATATTCACGAAGCGGCTCTGATTAATTATCCTGCAATGTCTTTGAATATAGATGCCAAAACGTTTAAAATGAGTTCGCACCTAACTCCCGATGCAGTTGGCAATAATGGTTATATGCAAACGGACACGCAAACCCCTTGGAGAACGATTGTAGTCAGCGATAAAGCCACCGAAATTCTAGCTTCAAAAATGATTTTGAATTTGAATGAACCTACAAAATACAAAGATGTTTCTTGGATAAAACCAATGAAATTCATTGGAGT
>NZ_RYDJ01000218.1:0-620 GCF_003970355.1 Flavobacterium bomense
CATCTTTGTTTGAAAAATATTGACATAGAACCTTATGAAAAACCATAGAAACACCATATTTTATTTAGTAATTACAGGAGGATTTACCGCTTTGATTTATTGGTTATTGAGTATAGGAAAAGGTTTAGAAGTTCATAAAAAATTCTTGTTACCCGTAGTTGAAAACGGTCATTGGAATGATTTTATCGATTCGATGTCACTCAACTTGCATCATCCTCTTGCTATCCTTTTGGCACAAATTATAACCATAATAATAGTTGCCCGTTTTTTTGGTTGGGTTTTTAGAAAAATTGGACAACCATCTGTAATTGGTGAAATTATTGCTGGAATAGTCCTTGGTCCATCGCTGTTGGGTTTGTATTTTCCTGAATTTTCATTAACCTTGTTTCCTGTTGAATCGTTAGGAAATTTGCAGTTTTTGAGTCAAATAGGGTTGATACTTTTTATGTTCGTCATAGGTATGGAACTCGATTTAAAAGTTTTGCAAAACAGAGCCAAAGATGCCATTGTGATTAGTCATGCTAGTATTATATTCCCTTTTGCGTTGGGTATTGGTCTAGCTTATTTTGTTTATTTTAAATTTGCTCCAGAAGGCGTTGCTTTTATGCCCTTTGCCCTGG
>NZ_RYDJ01000218.1:630-1128 GCF_003970355.1 Flavobacterium bomense
TTACCTGCGCTGCTGCCGACGATATTACCGCTTGGTGCATACTTGCCGCAGTAATTGCCATTGTAAAAGCTGGAACTTTCGTGAGTTCGCTATACATTATTGGAATGGCAGTTGTTTATGTTCTTGTGATGCTTTTTGTAGTAAAACCATTTTTAAAGAAAATTGGGGAATTATACGCGACCAAAGATAGTTTGAACAAACCTGTAGTTGCCATTTTCTTTTTAACATTAATTATCTCCTCTTACACTACCGAAATTATCGGGATTCACGCCCTTTTTGGCGCTTTTATGACGGGTGTAATTATGCCAGATATAACTAAATTCAGGAATCTTTTTATAGAAAAAGTCGAAGATGTTTCTGTGATATTATTGCTTCCTTTATTTTTTGTTTTTACAGGTTTACGAACAGAAATAGGATTGATAAACGATCCTTATCTTTGGAAAGTTACTGGATTTATAATACTTGTTGCTGTTGTAGGTAAGTTTTTAGGAAGTGCTT
>NZ_RYDJ01000219.1:0-1127 GCF_003970355.1 Flavobacterium bomense
ATAAGATTTAAAACTTGTAGAAAAATAAGAAAATGAGTTAAACCCTGTTTCATCAACTAAAAACTGAATATTCCTTTCCCCTAAATCAATAAGTTTAATCGCATATTCCAATTTAAACTCTCTTATATATTGAGTAATATTTTTATTGGTAAGTTTTCTAATTTTTTTATCTAACGTTGATTTGCTAATAAAAAGATGAATTGATATTTCCTCAATACTAATTTTTGATTTTAAATTTTTTAAGATGAAGTCATCTACAGATTCCAGAAAATCTTTTTTGGATAATTTTATTGTTACTTTAGAAAACGGATCCGGTTTGTATTTTTTTTCAATATTATTCCTAAGAACTAGTAAATTTTTGATTTTAAAAATCAATTCGTTTGCCTTGAAAGGCTTCATTATATAGTCATTAACCCCGTTTTCAAGCTGCTTGTACTTGACTCCGTCATCCATATTTGCAGTAATTATTATAAAAGGAATAGCGTTGAATTTGCTGTTTTTTCTAATTTTTGTAAACAATTCTCCACCGTCCATATGCGGCATCATCAAATCACTAATTATGATATCTGGCAAATAATTTTGCAGATAATCAAGTGCTTCCAAGCCATTAGTAAACCAATTCACTTTGAAATCACTTAACTGCAAAACCTCTGAAATTGAACTACCCAAAGCTAGATCATCTTCTATTAGCAGTATTTCACTTTTTTTAAATTTCATTATACGAAAATAAGTTACCATATTTTAAATTATAAGTTTATATTTTTAAATCATAAGTAATTACTCTTTATGCTTATTAATATCAAAATATCTTTGGAGGTATACAATTACTCCATAAAGTTACGCAATTATTATGAAAAATCTTCTGTTAGGGATCTCAAATGCTAATAATCATCTTTTAAAAGAAATTTCGATTGACGAAGCGTTAAATTTGTGTATTACTGCAATTGGTAAAAGTCAGGATATTGACAGATGTTATATTTTTAAAAATGAGACCGAGAACGAAAAAGTGAAGTTATTTTACATCTACGAATGGTGCAATGAAGGTATTGATTCCTATTTGGGCAGTCCAGACTTAAATGGGCTTTCTTATGACAATTTTCCGGGACTATATCAACCTTTGAGTAACG
>NZ_RYDJ01000021.1:0-48919 GCF_003970355.1 Flavobacterium bomense
AATTTTGCGGACTTGTTTCATAGGCTAAAATTAAGATTATTTCTTAACTTAATGTGATGGCTAAGTTAGCATGTCCAGTCATATTGTTATTTAATATTTTTTTGTAATACCCTTTTTATATTAAAACCACTGGCGTTTTTTAAAATATATAATCATCCCTATTACGATCAAAAACATAGCACCCATAACGGTATGATAGCCATATTGGTATTTAAGTTCCGGTAAATTTTCAAAATTCATTCCATACACACCTACAATAAATGTAAGCGGAATAAAGATTGCTGAAACAATAGTCAGTGTTTTCATAATCTCATTCATCTTATGTGTTTGTGCCGAGAAAAAAAAATTAGAGGCACTTTCTAATGACCCCATATCCGATTCTATTTGTTCTAAAAGTTCCAGGCTCTTTTGATGCAATCGTGCAAAAAAGCTAAAATTCTCTTTTTCTATCGCATTAAATACATTATCATCTTTGATGCTCTTTATATTGTACAAAGAATCTCGAAGCGGAACTATAGAGCGCTTCAAAAAATTGAAATTATCCCTGTGTTTTTCAATTTTTTCTAAGATAATTGGGTTGGTACTTTGTTTTGAAAGGTTGATGAGTTCCTCTACTTTATCTTCTTCGTTTTCTATGGTGATGTAAAAATTTTCCATAATGGCATCTAAAAGAATGTACAACAAGTAATCCGTTCTTTTGCTTCTTACAATGCCGGAATGCGTCCGAAGACGTTCGCGAATATGCGTAAAAAAGTCACTACGCTTTTCCTGAAAGGAAATTAAGATCCCATCTTTGATCAAAAAACTAATCTGCTCTACACTTATATTATCAGAATTTCCTGTCGGAAGTAATGATTTTATATTAAAAAACAAAACATCTGACAATTCTTCAACTTTAGTTCTTCGTGTAGTATTTAAAATATCAGCTAAAATGAAGGTATCTATTTTGAAATAATTCCCAATAGATTTTATGTATTCAATATTACTTAGACCGTGTAGATTAAGCCAATTATTTTTTTGCAGATCAATATATTTATCAAAATCCGAAACTTTGAAATCATCATACTCTGACAGCATTAAATCATCATAAACAAACAATTGTATTTCCGATTTATAGTCCTTATGAATCCCGGTATATTCTAAATTGTTGGGTTGTAGTTTTCTACTTTTCTTATATTTAATTTTTCTCATACAGCGTCATTTGTATCGTAATATTACGAAAATATTTTAAAAAAAAATCACTCCTCACTACTTTTACAGCTGCTGAAAAGGAAAAAAATATTTTTGATTTATTCATTATAAAACAAAGATAAGGCGAAAAAATACATCCATTCATGAGAAAAAACATATTGTGATATTAAAAAATCTTATTATTTAATAAATGTTAATTATTCGATTTTTGTACATTATTGGTCTGTTTTTAAAAATATATCAATAGATTTGGATTTCGATTGTAAAAAAGAAAAAAAAAACTACTTATTTACAAAAGCTAATCCTTAACCTTTATAAAACATTTAACTAAATGCTAAAAAAAAAACTAACCCTAATTATTGTATGTCTGCTGTTTTTTTCCGTCCAGGGAACATTTGCCCAAAGTAAGAAAAAGAAAAAAGCAGATAAAAATGCCGTTACAGCAGTTGACACCAAAGTAGCTGATGCCAAAAAAGAACCTAAACCCTATAAAAAAGTAATTGATACTAGTGCCGTTACTCAGAAAGGATTAATTGATGTTCATAAAATAGACAATAAGTATCTTTTTGAAATTCCTGATTCTCTATTAGGGAGTGAAATGATGACCATAACCCGATATTCTAAGACTCCTGCCGGAGGAGGAATTTTTGGCGGAGAAGAAATCAACAGACAAGTCGTTCGTTGGGAAAAAGGACTGAACAACAATATATTGTTGAGATCAATCACTTATGTCATTATGTCTCCAGATGAAGACAAACCAATGGCTAAAGCAGTTAAAAACTCCACTTCGGATCCAATTATTGGTAATTATGATGTACTTGCATACAAAAAAGATGATTCCGGAAAAATAACGGGCTATGTTGTCGATTTATCTACAACATTCGATGCTGATGTTCAAACTTTTTCATTAGATCCAATTAAGAAACAATTATTAAACATTCAAACATTTCAAAAAGACAAATCATTTATTTCAAAAATAAGTAGTTTTCCTATCAATACTGAAATAAGAAGTGTAAAAACATTTACCACTACACCACCAAAAATCAATACAACACCAACGCCAAAAATTGGAGTTGATTTACCTTCGGCTCTAGATGCTGGTGTACTCACTGTGGAAATAAATACATCCATGATTTTATTGCCAAAAACTCCCATGCGCAAAAGAGAATTTGATGCACGTGTAGGATATTTTGCCAATCAATACGGTGTTTTTGAGGAAGAATCCCAAAAGTCCGACACCAAAGTATTTGCTGTCAGATGGCGTTTAGAACCTAAATCTGCCGAAGATGCTCAAAAACAAAAAAATGGAGAATTGATAGAGCCTTTGAAACCTATTGTATATTACATTGACCCGGCTACACCAGAAAAATGGAAAAAATTCATCAAACAAGGAATTGATGATTGGCAAATTGCCTTTGAAAATGCAGGTTGGAAAAATGCCATTCGTGGAGAATATTGGCCAGAGAACGATCCAACTATGAGTTTAGAAGATGCTCGTTTTTCTGTATTGAGATATTTCGCTGCTGAAATTCAAAACGCGTATGGACCAAATGTTCATGATCCAAGAAGTGGTGAGATTCTGGAGAGCCACATTGGTTGGTACCACAATATCATGAGTCTTTTGAGAAATTGGTATTTGATTCAAACTGCGGCTGTAGATCCGGCGGCTAGAGCTAAGAAATTTGACGATAAATTAATGGGAGAACTCATTCGTTTCGTGTCTTCGCATGAAGTAGGACATACATTAGGCTTGCGCCACAATATGGGAGCCAGCTCTGCCACTCCTGTTGAAAAACTAAGAGATAAAGACTACCAAGAGCAAAACGGACATACTTCATCTATAATGGATTATGCGCGTTTTAATTATGTTGCACAACCAGAAGATGGTGTGACTAGTTTATTTCCTAGAATTGGAGACTATGACAAATGGGCTATTAAGTGGGGATACTCTTACTTTGAAGACACGAAAACGGAAGCAGAAGAGAAAGCTTTTTTGAATGAAATGACTAAGGAAGCCTACAAGAACCGTCGTTTATGGTTTGGGTCTGAAACCAGTCCCTATGATCCAAGATATCAAACGGAAGATATTGGTGACAATGCTATGAGAGCCTCTGAATATGGTATTAAAAATCTAAAAAGAATTTTACCCAATTTACTAGAATGGTCTAAAGAAGATGGTGAAAGTTATACTGAACTGGACGAACTTTATGGCGCACTTACCGGTCAGTTTAGAAGGTATATGGGTCATGTAACTAAAAATGTAGGTGGAATATATGATAGTCCAAAAACGTATGACATGACTGGCAATCAATTTGAAGTAGTACCAAAAAGCATCCAGAAAGATGCTGTAGCATTCTTGAATACCCAGTTATTCACCACGCCAAAATGGTTGTTGAATCAAGATATTCTTTCAAAAATTAACCCGGAAAATGGTGTCGAAGCAATCAAAGGAATGCAGGATGCCACCTTAAACAGCTTATTAGCCGGAGACCGAATGGTACGCCTTTTAGAAACCTCCTCGGTGAGTAAAGACAACTATTCTGTAGATGAATTAATAACCGATTTGAACAAAGGAATTTTCTCTGAACTGAAAAATAAAAATTCTATTGACATCTACCGCAGAAACATCCAAAAATTGTATGTAGACAAGATGATTGAATTACTAAAACCAGGTACGGCAAGCGTTAGATCTGTTCCGGTAGGAGTTACTTATGGTTTCACCACCAGAAAAGTCAATCTGGCGCAAACGGATTTACCATCTATTGCTAGAGGTCAACTGAATAGTTTAAAAAATGAATTGAAATTATCTACTTCTAGAATGTCAGATCGAATGAGCAAATACCATGTTCTCGATTTAATTTCCAGAATAGGAGAAGCTTTAGATCCTAAATAATAAATTAAAAAGGGAAAATGTTCAAACAACATTTTCCCTTTTTTTGTTAAATGTGACTTTAATGTAATGTATCTTGTAGAAACGCACGGCAGTACGTCTATACGTGATAAATAACAATAATGATAGAATTAAATACCCGACTTATTTAAAAAATAGGTCGGGTTTTTTGTTTCATGTATCCTAATGGATATATTGACCAGCCTACAAGTACAAACCAGCACAATATTCTGTGTGCTTTTTGAATTTCTCCACCTGTAGCAACAGCTAATTTTGAAGCTTTTCCTAACCTGATTTCATACACAATTCAAAATAAGCAAGTCCGAAAATGAAGTCCCATAGCGCTACACAATCGGTAAATACAACCTCGCCAAAGTACTATTCCAATTCTCTTATGGATTCTTTATTTTAGTGTTGCTGTTTACTTTTCACTCTGAGGAGGTACAAAACATTATATTAAACATCACAAAAATCAGTATTCCTATTCTATACATTTGGCTATCCTTACAGATTTCAGGTGCCTTATTTATAGCTATCAGTGTTTATTTGTATTGGAAATCAAAAAAAACGCCTAGAACTCTTTTATTTAGTACTATTTGCTATCCTTTTTAAATTCTCGAGTCTGATCTGGGGTTTTGCCATTTATTTTGTCTTGTGGCACAGTATTCCTTCTATAATTAACCAAATAAAGTTTTCAAATGGTTCTTGTTTCGTAAGCAATTTTATTGCATATTGCCCTGTAGCAGGCGTTTATTGGTTGGTTTCACTAGTAGAAATGGCACTTTTGTATTTTACATTTAAAGAAGAACAACTATTCAATACTTTATTTTTTTCTTTTTTGGCTGCCATAACATTTCCTCATACTTTAGTTATTACAAGAATATTTCGTGGTAAAAAGGAGAATAAAATTAAAATCAATGTCCATAAAAAAACCGTTCACCAAAGGCGAACGGTTTTCTAAATCAATAATAGAGACGCAATAAATCGCGTCTCTACGAGAAATAATTATTTTACTTCTTCAAATTCAACGTCTTCAACATTGTCACCTTGAGCTGCTTCACCTTCTGGTTTAGATGCTGCTTGACCTTGTTCTCCTTCAGCATACATTGCTTCAGTTGCTTTTTTCCATGCCGCATTGATGTTGTCAAGAGCCGTTTGAATTGCAGGAATATCTTGAGATTGGTGCGCCATTCTCAATTCAGTCAATGCGTATTCTACAGCTACTTTATTATCATCAGATAATTTAGCACCAAGTTCTTTCAATTGCGTTTCAGTTTGAAAAATCATTCCATCTGCTTCGTTCAATTTTTCAGCTCTTGATCTAGCGATTTTGTCAGATTCTGCGTTAGCTTCAGCATCTTGTTTCATTCTTTCGATTTCTTCAGATGTTAATCCAGAAGAAGCTTCGATACGAATATCGTGAGATTTTCCTGTTCCTTTGTCCGTTGCAGAAACTTTGATGATACCATTAGCATCAATATCAAAAGTCACTTCAATTTGTGGAACCCCTCTCGGTGCTGGTGGAATACCGTCTAAGTTAAAACGACCAATTGTTTTGTTATCAGCAGCCATAGCTCTTGCTCCTTGAAGAACGTGTAGTTCAACTGTTGGTTGAGAATCTGCTGCTGTAGAGAAAACTTGAGATTTTTTAGTTGGGATAGTTGTATTAGACTCAATAAGAGTTGTCATAACACCACCCATAGTTTCGATACCTAAAGACAAAGGTGTAACGTCAAGTAACAATACATCTTTTACATCTCCAGAAAGAACTCCACCTTGAATAGCTGCTCCAATGGCAACAACTTCATCAGGGTTAACTCCTTTAGACGCTTTTTTACCAAAGAATTTTTCAACCTCTTCAGCAATTCTTGGCATACGAGTAGAACCTCCTACAAGAATCACTTCGTCAATATCAGAAACAGATAAACCTGCATCTTTTAGCGCTTTAGCCACTGGTGCCATAGAACGTTTTACTAATGAATCAGTCAATTGCTCAAATTTAGCTCTTGTCAATTTTTTCACTAAGTGTTTTGGTCCTGAAGCTGTAGCGGTTACGTAAGGCAAGTTGATTTCAGTTTCAGCAGAAGAAGACAATTCAATTTTTGCTTTCTCCGCAGCTTCTTTCAAACGTTGTAATGACATTGGGTCAAGACGTAAGTCAATCCCTTCTTCCGTTAAGAAATCAGCAGCTAACCAGTCAATAATTTCGTGGTCAAAATCGTCTCCACCTAAGTGAGTATCTCCATTTGTAGACAATACTTCAAAAACTCCGTCTCCTAATTCAAGAACCGAAATATCAAAAGTACCACCACCTAAATCGTAAACAGCAATTTTTTGATCTTTACCTTTTTTATCCAAACCGTAAGCAAGAGCTGCAGCTGTAGGTTCGTTGATGATACGCATTACTTTAAGACCTGCAATTTCACCCGCTTCTTTCGTAGCTTGACGTTGTGCATCATTAAAGTAAGCAGGAACAGTAATAACTGCTTCAGTAACAGTTTGACCTAAATAGTCTTCTGCTGTTTTTTTCATTTTTTGAAGTGTCATTGCTGACAATTCTTGTGCAGAGTATAAACGGCCATCAATATCCACACGTGGTGTATTGTTGTCTCCTTTTACTACTTTGTACGAAACTCTTTTTGCTTCAGCTGTAATTTCGCCGAAAGAATGTCCCATGAAACGTTTGATAGAAGCAATAGTCTTAGTTGGATTAGTTACCGCTTGTCTTTTAGCAGGATCTCCTACTTTAATCTCTCCACCTTCAACAAAAGCGATGATAGATGGTGTTGTTCTTTTTCCTTCTGCATTAGGAATAACAACAGCTTCATTACCTTCCATTACAGAAACACAAGAGTTGGTCGTACCTAAATCAATTCCGATTATTTTACCCATTTTAAATATATTTAATTTTATTGTATACTAGTTTTAATGACTCGAAGTCGATAAGTCAATCTTTGTGCCAATACAAAAGGGACTAATGAATTGTCAGTTTATGTTAAAATTGGCGTAAAAAAATCTGACAATATGACATCACAGAGAAGTTGTCATTATAACCGAAGTTGTCATTCTTGATCTCAGGAATACTGAGATCTCACTTCTTATTTATTGAATAATTAAAAAAAGCGGACGTAATTTTATTCAGTATTTATAAAAAAAGATATTTCTGACACATACAATAAAATAATGGTTTTCTAATGTTAATTTAAAACTCAAAACATCCCAATCTAAAAATCAAAATTCTATTTTAGCGCCTTAATTTAACACAGTACTATTATGAAAGATTTAGTTGCAAAAATCAACGCTGAATTCGAAACATTCAAAACAGAATCTGAGTCACTAACTGAGAAAGGTGTCAAAGCTGCCGGACCAAGAGCTCGTAAATCAACTTTGGAACTAGAAAAACTATTAAAAGAGTTTAGAAAAGTTTCTGTAGAAGAATCAAAAAAATAAATTACGCAGCAAGCATCAGCCCTTTGGATTTTCTGAAGGGCTTTTTTATTTAATAGAATTCTTTATAAATTAGGCTTCGCTATTCAATATTTTTAGTAGTGCTAAAATATACTCCAACAAATGGATCTAATTTATAATTTCATTAGCTTCCTACTTGCTTTTTGTCGTACTTTTGAGTTTCAAAAAAACACAATACTTCCTTGGTATCAAATCTTGGAAACATCTATAAAAAAAAACAATGACTTCATTTAGCAAAGAATTATCTTTTCGCTGGTCAGATCTTGACCCTAATTTTCATGTTCGGCACAGTGCCTATTATGACTTTGGCGCACAACATCGTATCGAAATTCTGGAAAGTCTTGGTTTGACCATTAAGGTGATGCAGTTGCAAGGCTTTGGCCCTATTCTTTTTAGGGAAGAATGTGTTTTTAGAAAAGAAATAAAGCTTTCTGACAAAATTTTTTTGCGCACCAAAACTTCAAAAGTAAATGCGGATGCTTCCCGTTGGTCCATTGTGCATGAGTTTATAAATGAGGACAACAAATTATGTGCAACTATAACAGTTGATGGCGCTTGGATGGATCTCAAACTTCGCAAACTAGCCTCTCCTACTCCAGAAATTGCGATTGAAGCCTTGAGTATTTTTCCTAAAAGTGATCATTTTACAGCACTTTAAAGAAAGAACGATTTATTGGCTGGTAAAAATAGGATAGTATCGTTGCTGTTTTTCTAAAACCATTCTTCATCGCCTTTCATTATATCCGTGTACTCTGAATTAATTTAAACTAAATTCTTTCTGAAATTGTATCGCAATTAAAACTGACTCCTAAACCATAACAACCCAATTCTGATAAATCATGAAATCCAGAAATTACTCCACCATTTACCGAATCATGCACTGGTCAATAGCCATTTGCATGACGCTAATGCTTATTACTATATTTCTTAGAATGACCTGGATGAACAAAAATAATGTCGCACTGATCATGCAAGAATATCTTTCAACCACAGATCAATCCCTATCCCAGGATCAGCTTATTTTGCTTGCTAAAAAAATAAGAAAACCCATGTGGGATTGGCACATATATATTGGTTATGCGTTAGTAGGGCTGTACAGCATCCGATTGGCGCTTCCCTTTTTTGGACAGATGAAATTCTCCAATCCCTTTTCCAAAGGATTAGCATTTAAAGAAAAAATTCACTATTGGACGTATTTAGTTTTTTATGCTTGCGTGGCAATTTCACTAATCACCGGTTTAATCATTGTTTTGGGTCCAGAAAACAGAAAGGAATCAATGGAAGATATACATGTCCTATCCATTTATTATTTATTGACCTTCATCGTAATTCACTTGGCGAGTATTTTCTTTTCTGAATTCACGAACCAACAAGGATTGATTTCTAGAATCATAAGTGGTTCAAAAAAGAAGAACTAAAACAAAAGATCTCTCAAAGAAATACTTAAAAATAGTATTTTAAAATCAATTTATTACTTCCTTTTGTCTAATTTTAAAACATGCCATTACACAATGATTGTTACTTACTATTGATCAGATAAAACCCGACAAAAAAATATAATTTCGATTAAAAAGTGATCCATTTGGCTTCTTTTATTATCGAACAAAATGAAAGCCCATATAAAACTAAATTAAAAATTATGACAGCACCAAAAGTAGTATTCTTTGATGTAAATGAAACCTTATTGGATTTAGGAGCCATAAAAAAAAGTATTGGTCAAGCCTTAGGAAATCGAGAAGATTTAACTGCCCTTTGGTTTACTACCATGTTGCACTATTCTTTAGTAACAACAGTTGGTGGTCAGTATACAGATTTTGGTACTATTGGAGCTGCTGCTTTAAGAATGGTAGCTGCGAATCAAGGTATTCTTTTAACAGAAGCGGAAGCTAAAGTAGCCGTAAGCAGTATAACCTCTTTACCACCTCATCCCGAAGTAAAAGAAGCGTTAACAGCATTAAGAAATGCTGGTTATACATTAGTTGCCTTAACAAATTCATCAACCAAAGGCGTTGAAACTCAATTTAAAAATGCGGGCTTAACGGCATTTTTTGATCAAATTTTAAGTGTTGAAGAAGTAGGCAAATACAAACCAGATACTGCTGTGTATAATTGGGCAGCGCAAAAAATGGGAGTTAAACCCAACGAATGTTTGATGGTTGCAGCTCATGGTTGGGATATTGCAGGTGCAATTTGGGCAGGTTGGAGAGGTGCCTTTACGGCACGTCCCGGACAACAATTGTATCCTTTGGCACCATTACCTGAAATAAACGAAACAGATCTTCTAAAAATTGCCGAAAAACTTATATCCTTACAAAAATAACATAACATAACATAAGTATCTCTTTACCACTTTGATTAAGAGATACTTATATTATTTAAATCTTGTTTGCAGGAATTGCCCTTTTGATATTTTAAGAAATACTTTTTAGGCTGTTGAATTAATTATTTTTCACCAACACAATCAACACTTATAAATTTATATTTCACATTATCAAAATCTATAGGTACTCCTTTCACAAAATAAGAAGCTCCTAAATAAGTTTCGATTTTTCCATTACCTAAAATGAGTTCGTTCCCTTTCTTTAACATTGCCAATGGATTTTTATACGTTATTTTATCATAAGTTCCTTGAATAAACGAGTAGTCAGCAAATAATGTATCGCCTCGGAATTCGCCGTTGATTTTTCCAGTTTTTTTGGGCATGTTAAAAATCTTCATCACCATGTTTCCTGTAATTTTTCCGTTTTGCAAAGTGCTGATTTCTAAATCAATGGTATCTTTTTCAAACAAAGCTTTATAACACTGAACGTTTATTGGCTTTTCAGCTTGGGTTCGGGCAGCATCTGTAGCGTTAAGATTTTGATTTTTTTTACAACTTTCGAACCCAAAGCAAGCTAACAGTAAACAAAAAAGGATTAGATTTTTCATGTAAGTAAATATTTAGTTAATAATTACACCTCGACAAGAGTATAAAGATAAAGTTTCTTTTTAAACTTTTTAGATAATTTCACCTAAATAAGGATTTGTCCATCGGGTATTAATTCTATAGACTCTACTATTTTATGGCGCTATTAGCACGCGATGTTTTGAAATATGTCGTTTAAAATTCTAAAATATATTTCAAAGAGGAATGTTAAGTCCAAAAAAAACGGCTTTTTTTGATTATAAAAGATTATAAAATATAATCGGTATTAATAAAATTAGATTCTTTACTGCTCAATAATTCCTGTAAAATAGCATTGTTATAGGCATTGTCTTTAGATGCTACAAAGGTTCTAATTGAGAACGAGCGCAGCGCATCATGAATACTCAATGTTCCTACTGCTGAATCTTTTCGTCCTGTAAACGGGAGAACATCCGGACCTCTTTGGCAAGAACTATTCAGGTTTACTCTGCACACTAAATTCACCAAAGCATCAATAAGTGGTGCAATAGTTTTAATGTCTTTTCCAAACAAACTTACTTGTTGCCCATAATTCGATTCGGCCATATCATTCAAAGGTTCCTGAATGTCTTTGAAAGAAATAATAGGCACCACAGGACCAAATTGCTCTTCGTGATACACACGCATTTCTTTATTTACTGGAAATAAAACCGCTGGAAAGATGTAATTAGAATAATGTTGTCCTCCCTTTTCATTAATTATAGCAGCTCCTTTACTAGTAGCATCATCAATCAATTCCTGAATATAAGCTGGTTTTTCTTTTTCTGGTAAAGGCGTCAGAAACACAGAGGCATCCCACGGATTTCCAAAAACTAAGGCATCCACTTTGGCAGCAAAACGCGTATTGAACTCCTCAACAATAGACTCATGCACATACAATACTTTCAAAGCCGTACAACGCTGTCCATTGAACGATAAAGAACCGGCAATACACTCTTGGATGGCCAAGTCTAAATCAGCATCCGGAAGAACTATCGCAGGGTTTTTCGCCTCTAAACCTAGGATCAAACGCAATCTGTTTTTATTAGGATGCTGGTCTTGTAATGCAATCGCTGAGGTACTGTTTCCTATCAAAGCCAAAATAGCTACTTTACCGGATTTCATTATTGGCGAAGCCACTTCACGTCCGCGACCGTATACAATATTGATGGCTCCTTTTGGGAAACTGCTTCTAAAAGCTTCTAATAAAGGGGAGATCAACAGCACACCATGTTTTGCCGGTTTAAAAATTACCGGGTTCCCCATAATCAATGCCGGAATGAGTAACGAAAAAGTCTCATTCAACGGATAATTATAAGGCCCAAGGCATAAAACAACTCCAAGCGGTCCTCTACGAACCATAGCGTTTACTCCCTGAACTTTAGAAAAATGAGCACTACGGCTGTTCAATTCTTTTAAACTGTCAATAGTATCATATATATATTCTACAGTTCTGTCAAATTCTTTTTCAGAATCACTCAATGATTTTCCTATTTCCCACATCAATAGTTTAACTACTTCTTTACGGGTCGTTTTCATTTGAGTAACAAAGTTTTCCATACACTTTATCCGATCCGCCACTTTCATCGTAGGCCATAATCCTTGACCGTTATTATACGCTGCATTGGCTGCATTTACCGCTTCTAGAGCTTCCGTTTCCCCCATAGACGGGATAGAGCCTAAAATAGTTGGACCATATTCATCCGTAGACGAAATTGTTGAAAAAACAGGAGTTGTCTGACCGTTCCATTTTTTTAATTCTCCATCAATTAAGTACGTATCTTGATTTAATAAAGTGCTAATTTGAAATTCTTCTGGTATTACATTCATAAAAATAGATATTATATTTATAATTTGGCTCTGCCACGAAATCGGTATGCATTGCACTCTATACTGATTTGCAAAATAAAGACTTAATAATACCAGCATTAAAACATTACGTTAATTAAGCTTAATGGCAAAAAAGGGATTCCCTAAGTAGTGTGATTTCTAATTAAACCCACACAAAAAGTAGTAAAACCTGTAATTTAAATACTAAAAAGAGGTGTTACCCTCTTTGCGTTTTATGGAGCTACTACTTCTCCATCCCATTCTATAATTCCGCCTATTAAGTTGTAGGCGTTTTCAAAACCAAGCTGATTCATTATTTCGCATGCTTTTGCACTTCGCATTCCGGATCGACAATACACATAATACTTTTTGTTTTTGTCCAAAGCTTCTATTTCAGTTACAAAATCCTGGCCGCTGTGAATGTCAATATTGATGGCATTGGCAATATAGCCTTCGCTAAATTCATCTTCGGTTCTCACGTCTAGAATTACTGCATTTTCATCCGCTTCAAATTGAGAAATCCAATCTTCTTGTGTTAAATTCATAATGATGTTTTTTGTAAAAATACAACGTTTTTACCAAACAATAAACGTAACAATTGTTAATTAGATATTTTTATTGAAAAATCGTTTTCGCAAAACATTAAACATCAATAAACTAAAACCAAGGCTTGAATTCTTATTAAAAATAGTCTATTAAATCCATAGACAACAAGCCATAAATCAAAGGTTTGTACACTGTTATAGTCTGAAAAACGGTCTGTTTTTTGAGTTATTTACACTACTTTTACAAGGCAGAATATAGAGAAAAATAAAAATGCTTGATTCCATAAAAAAAATATTTCCTTCCTTTTCTACTGAACTAGTCAAAGATGTGGATGCAAATGCTGCGATCCAATCCTTCAAAACTGGTGATGTCATCATGCGCACCGGACAGTACATAAAAAATACTGTATTGGTAATCCGTGGAAAAATTAAGGTCTATCGCGAAGATGAAAATGGAGGAGAGTTTTTCATGTATTATTTGCAACCCGGTCAGGCTTGTGCCATTTCAATGATATGTGCCACCAAAAATGAAAAAAGCCAAATCATGGCTAAAGTCGTTGAAGATGTCGAACTAATCCTCTTGCCCTTACTCTTGATGGACAAGTGGATGATGCAACACCGCAGCTGGTATGAATTTGTAATTGATACCTACAGAAGTCGTTTTGAGGAGATTCTCGAAGTCATTGACAGCATTGCTTTCCGGGCGATGGATGAGCGATTGGAATTTTATCTAAAACGCCATGCCGATGTGTGTGGTTGTAAAGAATTGAAACTCTCCCATCAGGAAATCGCATCAGAGCTCAATACCTCAAGAGAAGTAATTTCGCGTTTGTTAAAAAAAATGGAGCAACGCGGCATTGTGGCCTTACACCGCAATAACATTGAACTGTTAAAATAAAATTTACGCCCTGAAGCGGTGCTTTTGTGCAACTATTTTTAAAATCAGAGCTTCAAAAAAATGTTACGATGGAATATTTAGGCTATTTTGCTTCTATTATTATTGGTCTTTCTTTGGGTTTAATTGGCGGTGGCGGATCCATACTTGCCGTTCCCATACTGGTATATCTCTTTAATATCAATCCGGAACTAGCCACCAGTTATTCGTTATTTATAGTCGGAATAACAGCTATGATTGGGAGCTACAGCCAGTACAAACTTGGTAATTTAAAAATAAAACCAGCACTTGCCTTTGCGATTCCTTCTCTCCTCTCTTTACTTTTTGTACGAGAAATTGTGTTACCAAAAATTCCGTCCGTTATTTTTACACTACACCATTTTGAAGTGTCAAAAAATCTTTTGATTCTCATTGTGTTTGCGTGTCTTATGATAGCCACATCCGTATCGATGATCAAAAAGGCAATACCAAAAAAAACTCTTCAAAAAGACAATTTCAGCAAGATAGCCCTCATTGGACTATTAGTAGGTTTTCTCACTGGTTTTCTAGGTGCCGGTGGTGGTTTTTTGATCATTCCAGCATTGCTTTTCTTTGCAAATTTACCTATGAAACAAGCTATTGGCACTTCTTTATTGATTATCTTTATTACTTCGTTAATTGGTTTTGGCGGCGATGTGTTAAACGGTATCAGCATCAATTTCAGACTACTTTTTACCATTTCGGCAATTGCCATCCTGGGACTGTTCATTGGCACCTATTTATCTAAAAAAATCGATGGCGCAAAACTAAAACCGGCTTTTGGTTGGTTTGTGTTAGCTATGGGAATGTATATTATTATCAAAGAATTTCTCCTGAATTAAAAAAACAGAATGTAGCAATTGTTACCGTTTATCCTAAAAAACAGAAGTACATTTATACCATAAATTAAAAAAACGCAATCATGCAAATCGAACAAATATATACCGGATGTTTAGCACAAGGCGCCTATTATATCACATCAAATGGAGAAGCAGCCATTATTGACCCGTTACGGGAAACCCAGCCCTATCTGGATCGATTAGAACGAGATGGTGTGCAATTAAAATACATTTTTGAAACTCATTTTCACGCTGATTTTGTTTCCGGTCACATAGATTTAAGCCGTCAAACTGGTGCTCCTATTGTTTATGGCCCAAATGCAACATGTGAATTTGAATGCATTTCTGCAAATGACGGACAGGAATTCAGCATTGGAAACATCAAAATAAAAGTACTACACACGCCGGGACATACCATGGAAAGCACCACTTTTTTATTGATAAACGAAAACGGAAAAAACCATGCCATTTTCTCCGGTGACACCTTGTTCATTGGTGATGTGGGAAGACCGGATTTAGCCCAAAAAGCGGCACACATGACCCAGGAACAGCTGGCCACAACTTTATTTCATTCTTTACGAACAAAGATTATGACCTTGGCAGACGACGTCATCGTATATCCTGCTCACGGTGCAGGAAGTGCCTGTGGAAAAAACATGAGCAAGGAAACCGTTTCGACCATTGGCGACCAAAAAGCGACCAATTATGCGTTGCGTGCGAATATGACGGAAGCTGAATTTGTTCATGAAGTCACCGAAGGTTTATTGCCTCCGCCAGCTTATTTTGGTATGAATGTGGCAATGAACAAAAAAGGATATGAAAGTTTTGAAAACGTTTTGAATCTGGGAATGCGTGCGCTTTCCCCTTCTGAATTTGAAGTAGCCGCTGAAGAAACCGGAGCTTTATTATTGGACACTCGGAAAAATGGGGAATTTGCCAAAGGATTTATTCCGCAATCCATAAACATTGGTATCGATGGTGATTTTGCTCCTTGGGTAGGCACTTTAATTGCCAATGTGCAACAACCCATCCTGATTGTTTGTGAACCGGGACAAGAGGAAGAAACCGTTACGCGTTTGAGCCGTGTGGGTTTTGACAACTTAATGGGGCATCTGGCTGGTGGTTTTGATACCTGGGCAAAAGCAGGAAAAGAAATGGATACCGTACATAGAATTACTGCAGAACAATTTGCCAAGGAAGTAAAAATTGGCCAAAGCAAAGTAATCGACATTCGGAAAGAAAGTGAATACTCCGCAGAGCATGTTGAGGAGTCCTACAGCAAGCCATTAGCAGCTATTAATGAATGGATCAAAGACATAAATCCTAAAGCCCATTTTTACCTGCATTGTGCCGGTGGATACCGCAGTATGATTGCGGCTTCAATACTGGAAGCGCGGGGTTTTAGAAATTTTACTGAAATTGAAGGCGGTTTTAATGCTATTGCAAAAACGACTGCTCCTAAAACAGATTTCGTTTGCCAAAGCAAAATTTTGAAATAAAAATAATTTCAATAACAATGGCTGTTCCAAAGTAATGGCTATTTCAAAAAAATAAAATTATGGAGCATCTAAAATGTTGTGTCATTTCTAACAACGAACCGCTGGACCAAGCCTATTGGGAAACACAATACAAAACCAAAACAACCGGTTGGGATTTAGGCCAAGTATCTCCGCCCTTACAAAGGTATATCAATACTATAATTACTAAAAACAGTCGTGTTTTGATTCCCGGTTGTGGCAACAGCTACGAAGCGGAATATCTTCTGGAGCATGGATTTACAAATGTTACCGTTATTGATATTGCTCTAACACCTGTTAGAGCTTTAAAAGAAAAATTTAAAAACAACCCTTCTATTAAGATTGTTTTAGGCGATTTCTTTGCACATCAGGGAAAGTATGATTTGATTATTGAGCAAACTTTTTTCTGCGCTTTGCCTCCTACAATGCGCCAGAAATACGTTTGGAAAATGCATCAACTCTTGGCTGAAGAAGGAATTCTGGCGGGATTATTATTCAATAGAACGTTTGAATCCGGACCTCCTTTTGGCGGAAACAAAGAAGAATATGAGCTGATTTTCAAAGGTGCTTTTGACTTTTTGAAAATAGATGTGTCTAAAGATTCAATTGCACCAAGAGCAAATTCAGAGTTGTTTATCGAATTAAAAAAAAACAGTCAGGTTGTTGTGAATTTATATGAGCTGGAAGGCATTACAGATAGCGACTGTATGGAAAAACTTATAGAAAAACTACTGGCAATTAACGGTGTTTTAAATGTAAGCATCAGCAGTAATTTTGCCGATGTACTACTTGTGAGTAAAAAGGAAATTACAACCGAAACATTACAGGAAGTGACTGCTTATGACGAAAAGTACGCTATCAAAAAAATAAAGAACTAAATTCAGATTCCTTTTTTAGAGACAAAAAATGAAAACATTATTTACAAATTGGCATATTATGCGCTGGGTGCGGCTAGTGTTTGCCTTATTTTTATTTGCACAAACCAGTATCCTGTATAGCACTTAAAAAATAATTAACAAAAAAATTAACATTTGTATATACAACTATAAAAAGTGTTACATTTGTACCAACAAATTACATATATACAAATATGAAAATTGAAGAAATTTTAAAAACAACTATACCAATGGATAATTCAAAAAAAATTATCCTTAATGTGTTGTACACACAAAATGTAATTACAGAAAACTTTAATGAATTATTAAAACCTCACGAAATATCAGGAGAACAATACAATGTACTTCGAATATTAAGAGGGCAAAAAGGAAATCCTGCAAATATGTGGGCTATTCAGGAGCGAATGTTAGCCAAGACCAGCAACACCACCCGATTAGTTGACAAACTACTATTGAAAGAGTTTGTCACTCGAAAAGTGTGTCCTGAAAACAGACGTAAAATAGAAGTTCTGATTACACAAAAAGGATTAGATGTTCTAGCAGTATTAGATCCTAAAGTTATAGCGCACGAACGGTTTTTCTCAAAAAATTTGAGTGCAGAGGAAATCATTCAATTAAATCAATTATTAGAAAAATACAGAAACCAATAAATAGTATATACAATATGAACACCTTTTTAGATCACCAAAATTGGAGATACGCCACCAAAAAATTTGACGCCACCAAGAAAATATCCAATGAAGATTTAAACATTCTAAAAGAAGCAATCCGTTTAAGTTCTTCTTCCTACGGATTGCAACCTTACAAAGTCATAATTGTTGAAAATCCTGAATTAAGAGCTAAAATTAGACCATCGGCCTGGGGACAATCACAAATTGTAGAGGCATCACACTTAATTATCTTTGCTAATGAAATTAACTTTGGCACAACTGGAATCGATAATTATTTTAAAAACACCAGTGAAACCAGACAAATTCCTTTAGAAAGTATGAAGGGATATCAAGAGCTGGTAATCAAAAACATTACGTCACTTTCCGAAGAAATGCGAAATATCTGGACGGCAAAACAAACGTATTTAGCTTTAGGAAATTTATTGAACGCCGCTGCTGAACTTAAAATTGATGCTACACCTATGGAAGGTTTTGTTCCCTCCGAGGTTAATGAAATATTAGGTCTGGACAAATTAGGATTAAATGCCACTTTAATAGCAACTATTGGCTACAGACACGAGGAAGATGCAACACAACACAACAAAAAAGTTAGAAAATCAAACGAAGAATTATTTATCACATTATAATTATTAATCAAATTCAAATTTAAACACTCAAACACATGAAAAAATTCAAATCAATCGCATTAGCATTAGTAGTAGTTTTATCTGCGGTATCTGTAACAGCCCAAACTAAAAAAGTTGATGTTGCAAAAAGCACCATCAACTGGACAGGAAAAAAAGTAACGGGACAACATGAAGGAACAATCAACCTGAAAGATGGCGCATTAGTTTTTAAAGGAAAAAAATTAGTTGGCGGTACCTTCAACGTAGACATGACCTCACTTTTGGCAACAGATTTAAAAGCAGGTCAAGGCAAAGAAAAATTAGAAGGCCACTTGAAATCAGAAGATTTTTTTGGAACTGAAAAATTTGCAACAGCAACTCTAGTATTCAAAAAACTAGTAACTAAAGCGCCTAATGTGTATACAGTAACTGGAGATTTAACAATTAAAGGAATTACGAAACCAGTTACTTTTGATTTAACCACAACCGCAAATACAGCTTCAAGTACTGTAATAATTGATAGAACAAAATATGATATCAAATACGGTTCCGGAAGTTTCTTTGACAACCTTGGAGACAAAGCAATCTCAGACGAATTTACTTTAGCTGTTGCTTTGAAATTCTAAATTTCAGTACATTTTGTTTTGAAACCCCAACAAGCAATTGTTGGGGTTTTATTTTTAATAATTCTAGTCTGTAAATTTATTTAACAAAAAAACTTTACCTTTCAACTTATTTAACGCTTAATGTTTTTGAAAAATCAAATTTCATTTCTATCTTTGTAACATGAAAACAATTTTAAACAATACTTGGTGGTGGAACAATTTACGTCAGTCGTCGTGAACTAAGCTCCTATAGTATTATTAAAACTATAAATATAAAAGGCTTGTCATCACGACAGGCCTTTTTTTGTTTCAAATTATAAATTAGAACGCACAGGATACATCCTGTTGCTATCAAATAATAAAAACATAATGAAAACTTTGATATTAAATACCAAATACAAACAAATCCTGGCAGATACGATAACTCCTGTCAGCGTATATCTCAAAATTCGTGATAAATTCCCAAATAGTTTACTACTGGAAAGCAGCGACTATCATGGTAATGACAACAGTTTCTCCTATATTTGTTGTAATCCGATTGCTTCCATAAAAATAGAAAATGAAATCATCTACAAAACATTTCCTGATGGGAGTTTTGAGAAAATTGAAATTGATGCCAACACCAATATCCCGCAAGTAATTCAAGAATTTTCAGGTCAATTCAAATCCGAGAAAAACGATTTTAAATTCATCAATAATGGACTTTTTGGATATATTTCGTACGATGCTGTTCGTTACTTTGAAAAAGTGTCTATTGCCAAAAAAGAAAATAGCAATACTATTCCTGATGTGTATTATGCCGTGTACCAAAACATAATTGCTATTAATCATTTCAAGAATGAGGCCTATATTTTTTGTCATAGTTTAGATGGTAAAAACAACATTTCAGAAATTGAACAATTATTACAATCCCGAAATATTGCTTCTTATAAATTTTCGAAACAAGGAGAAGGATTTTCAAATTTAACCGACGAAGAATTCAAACATAATGTGGCTTTAGCCAAAAAACATTGCTTTAGAGGTGATGTGTTCCAATTGGTTTTGTCCAGACGATTTACACAAGGGTTCAAGGGCGATGAATTCAATGTATATAGAGCATTGAGAAGCATTAATCCTTCGCCTTATTTATTCTTTTTTGATTACGGTGATTTCAAAATATTTGGTTCTTCGCCCGAAGCCCAAATTATTGTTAAAGACCGTAAAGCTGAAATTCATCCTATTGCAGGAACTTTTAAAAGAACGGGAGATGATGAAAAAGATGCCATTCTTGCCAAAGAGCTATCCATTGATAAAAAAGAAAATAGTGAACATGTGATGTTGGTGGATTTAGCCCGAAATGATTTGAGCCGCAACGGTCATAATGTGAATGTAGAGAAATACAGGGAGGTGCAGTTTTTCTCACATGTCATTCACTTAGTTTCAAAAGTAACCGGACATTTACATGAAAAAGCTTCTACAATGCAGGTTGTAGCCGATACTTTTCCAGCTGGAACATTGAGTGGCGCTCCCAAACACAGAGCCATGCAACTGATTGAGGAGTATGAAAAAACAAATCGTAATTTTTATGGTGGTGCTATAGGTTTTATGGATTTTGAAGGCAATTTTAATCATGCGATTATGATTCGGACTTTCCTTAGTAAAAACCATCAATTGCATTCTCAAGCCGGCGCCGGAATTGTAGCCAGTTCAGATGAAGAAAGCGAAATGCAGGAAGTATATAATAAATTGAGGGCCTTAAATGCCGCTTTGGATTTAGCAGAAACAATATAAATCCCCTCCCCAACCCTCCCCGAAGGGAAGGGAAGGAAAGGGAGCCAAATGTAAAAAAATTAGCAACTTATGAAGTTGTAAATAAAAATAACAATTAAAAAACCTATTTACCCCAATAGGTACTCCCCTCCTTCGGAGGGGTTGGGGGAGGAAAATGAAAAAAATACTAGTTATAGATAATTACGATAGTTTCACTTACAATTTAGTGCATTATCTGGAAGATTTAGATTGCGAAGTAACCGTTTATAGAAACGATGAATTTGATATTGATGAAATTGCCGTTTTCGATAAAATTCTTCTTTCGCCGGGACCCGGAATTCCGGATGAAGCGGGGTTACTCAAAGCAGTGATTCAAAAATATGGCCCTACAAAAAGTATTTTTGGGGTATGTTTAGGCCAACAAGCAATAGGTGAAGTCTACGGTGGGTCACTTTCTAATTTAGAAAAAGTCTACCACGGTGTGGCCACTAATGTAAAAACTGTTGTTGATGATGAGCTTTTATTTGAAGGGTTAGGAAAGGAATTTGAAGTAGGGCGGTACCATTCCTGGGTAGTTAATGCCAATTTACCGGATGTTCTAGAGGCAACTTCCTTTGATGAAAACGGGCAGGTAATGTCATTGCGCCACAAAACATACGATGTCCGTGGTGTACAATTTCATCCCGAAAGTGTGTTGACTCCAAATGGGAAAAAGATATTGGAGAATTGGGTTAAAAATTAGTCATAAAGTCAAATATCACAAAGTCGAAAGACTTTAAGACTTTAAGACTTTCAACTTTAAGACATATATAAAAATGAAAAATATATTAAACCGATTAATCAACCACGAAATGCTTTCGAAAGAAGAAGCAAAAAACGTATTAGTTAATATCTCCTACGGAAGTTACAACACCAGTCAGATAGCTGCTTTCCTTACCGTGTATATGATGCGAAGCATCAGCATTGAAGAGTTAGCCGGTTTTCGTGAAGCATTATTAGAACTGTGCATTCGTGTGGATTTATCTGCCTACAATACCATTGATTTATGTGGCACTGGTGGTGACGGGAAAGACACATTCAATATTTCAACTCTGGCTTCTTTTGTAGTTGCCGGAGCCGGAATAAGAGTAGCTAAACATGGTAATTACGGAGTATCCTCTATTTCTGGCTCGAGTAATGTAATGGAGAAACTAGGAATCAAATTCAGCAACGATTCTGATTTCTTAGAAAAAAGTATTGATAAAGCGGGAATTTGTATTCTACATGCTCCATTATTTCATCCAGCGATGAAAAACGTAGGACCTATTCGAAAAGAACTGGCGGTTAAAACATTCTTCAACATGCTGGGTCCCATGGTAAATCCATCATTTCCTAAAAATCAATTAGTAGGAGTGTTTAATTTAGAAATGGCCAGAATGTATGCGTATTTATATCAAAATACTGATGTGAACTTTACCATCCTGCATTCGCTTGACGGCTATGATGAAGTGTCCTTGACGGGACCTACAAAAACGATTACCAGCTCCATGGAAGGCATGATAAATCCGGAAGATTTTGGTGTTCGCCTTTTGCTGCAAAGCGAAATCGAAGGAGGGAAAACTATAGAGCAATCTGCTCAAATGTTTACTGATATCATTTCCGGAAAAGGAACTGAAGCACAAAATAATGTGATTTGTGCCAATGCGGCCATGGCAATTACAACCGTTACAAAATGTTCTCCTTTAGAAGGATTTCAAATAGCAAAAGAAAGTTTGCTATCCGGTAAAGGACTTGTAGCTTTGAAGAAATTGAAAGATTTAAGTAAATAAAAATAGTTTGAAGTTCAAGGTTTAAAGTTGTTTGCATTTCGAACAACTTTAAACCTTGAACAAAGAAAACTTTAAACAAAAAAATAAATGAATATTTTAGATAAAATCATAGTTGACAAAAAAAGAGAAGTCATTCTCAAGAAATCTATCATACCTGTTTCACAATTGGAAGCTTCCGTTTTCTTTGAAAAAAAAACTATTTCTTTGAGTGATAATTTACGAAACAGTACATCCGGAATTATTGCGGAGCACAAACGCCGTTCGCCTTCCAAAGCAGCAATAAATTATAGTTTTACTGTTGAAGAAGTAACCAAAGGCTATGAAAATGCTGGGGCTTGCGGAATTTCAGTATTGACAGATGGAAAATATTTTGGTGGTTCTTTAGACGATTTACTTTTGGCAAGAGCCACAGTAAATATACCATTATTGAGAAAAGAATTCATTGTTGATGACTATCAAATATTGGAAGCCAAAGCATACGGAGCCGATTTAATTCTACTTATCGCAGCAATTTTAACCAGAGAAGAAATCAAATCCTTGTCTGAATTTGCCAAAAGTTTAGGACTAGAAGTTTTACTGGAGGTACACAATCAAGAGGAACTGGAAAAATCGATTATGCCTACCTTAGATATGATTGGTGTAAACAATCGCAATCTAAAAACATTCGAAGTGAGTTTGGATTTCAGCAAGCAATTAGCAGCGCAAATCCCAAATGATTTTGTAAAAATTTCCGAAAGTGGGATTTCATCAGTTGAAGCGATTAAGGAATTAAAACCATTCGGATATAAAGGATTCCTGATTGGAGAAAACTTTATGAAAACTGATAATGCAGGTAAAGCTGCAACCGAATTTATCAGCCAACTATAAAACAACCCTGTTAAGGTTCAAAACTCTAAAAGGATTGAATTTAAAAAAAAACTGGAAATGAAAAAACAAACAGACCATCAAGACACTTCGACTCCATCCCCTTCGAGGTGGGCTGGGGTGGGGATAAAAATTTGCGGCATGAAATATCCCGATAATATAATCGAAATAGGGTCGTTCCTACCCGATTATATGGGATTTATATTCTGGGAGAAATCGGCTCGATATTTTGATGGTGTGATTCCAAATTTACCAAAATCAATTAAAAAAGTAGGAGTTTTTGTCAATGAAAGGACCGAAGTTATTTTGGCGAAAACCAATAAACACGATTTGCAGGCCATTCAATTGCACGGTCACGAATCCGTTGCCTTTTGCCAGGAATTAAAAAATAAAATTGATCCTAAAATTGATATTATAAAAGTATTCTCTGTTGATGATTCTTTTGATTTTGAGGAACTAAAACCGTTTGAAACCGTTTGTGATTATTTTCTTTTTGATACCAAAGGAAAATTACCCGGAGGCAACGGAACCACATTCAATTGGAAAGTATTAGAAAAGTATCCCTCAAGCAAACCGTTTTTCTTGAGTGGTGGAATCGGAATTGATGAAATGGGCGCTATAAATGAAATTTCGAAAACCAATTTACCGCTTTACGCCATTGATGTAAACAGTAAATTTGAGATAGAACCCGGTTTAAAAAACATACAATTGTGTAAAGACGCACTGCAGTACGTCTCTACAGATAATAAAATAAAAAAATAAAACTATGTCATACAACGTTAACGAAAAAGGCTATTACGGAGAATTTGGAGGCGCCTTCATTCCTGAAATGTTATATCCAAATGTGGAAGAATTACGTCAAAATTATTTAAAAATTACAGCTGAGCCTGAATTTCAGGCTGAATTTGATGCCTTGCTTAAAGAGTATGTTGGTCGCCCTACGCCTCTTTATTTTGCAAAACGGTTATCAGAACAATACAACACTAAAATCTACCTAAAAAGAGAAGATTTATGTCATACTGGCGCGCATAAAGTGAACAACACCATTGGACAAATTTTATTAGCCAAACGTTTGGGTAAAAAACGTATCATTGCCGAAACCGGTGCCGGGCAACATGGCGTAGCAACAGCAACTGTTTGTGCGTTAATGGGACTGGAATGCATCGTGTATATGGGTGAAATTGACATCAAACGTCAAGCGCCAAATGTAGCTCGTATGAAAATGTTGGGTGCCGAAGTGCGTCCGGCGCTTTCAGGATCAAAAACCTTAAAAGATGCCACAAACGAAGCCATTCGCGACTGGATTAACAATCCTGTAGACACCTATTATATCATTGGATCCGTCGTAGGACCACACCCTTATCCGGATATGGTGGCGCGTTTCCAAAGTGTTATTTCTAAGGAAATTAAAGAACAATTATTGGAAAAAGAAGGTCGTGAAAACCCTGACTATGTGATTGCCTGTGTAGGTGGTGGTAGCAATGCTGCCGGAGCCTATTATCATTTTCTGGATAATGAAGACGTGACTATTATTGCGGTCGAAGCAGCAGGATTAGGAGTCGATTCAGGCGAAAGTGCTGCTACATCGGCATTAGGGAAAGTAGGCGTTATTCACGGTAGTAAAACCCTGTTGATGCAAACTCCTGATGGTCAAATCACCGAGCCATATTCCATCTCGGCAGGATTGGATTATCCAGGCGTAGGTCCTATGCACGCTAATTTATTCGCTACTGGCAGAGCACAATTCATCTCCATAACGGATGATCAAGCCATGCAATGGGGGTTAAAATTATCCCAAATGGAAGGACTGATCCCCGCTATCGAAAGTGCGCATGCCTTTGCCGTTCTCGACCAAATGAAATTCAAAGCAGATGATATTGTTGTCATCAATCTTTCCGGTCGTGGCGATAAGGATTTGAATACTTATATTGATTATTTTAAATTATAGTTGATTTGGCCCTCCTTTTTTTAGGGTTTATCCCGAAATTATTTCGGGGCGTTCCCTCGCTTCCACTAACGTTACTGCGAGGTCAGGATTTTCGTTGCACTCTTTTTTATCTCGTTAAAAAACGAGACGAAAAAGGATTTTCACTGCAAACGAAGTTCACTGAACTCCAATAAAAAATAAGAGTTTAGTGAAGTAATCCTTAACGCAAACCCAACAACATAAAAATGACGTTCAATTCACATTTTAAAAATAGAAACTATGGAAAAATTATTCGCTTACAGCAGCTTACAAAATGTGGACATACAAAAAGATCTTTTTGGGCGTATTCTTGAGGGAACTCCTCAAACACTAATTGGTTACATCATAAAAGAAATCCAAATTGAAGAAGAATTTGGATTAGTGCACTACCCCATTATTACAGAAACCCAAAAACCGGAAGACACCATCAACGGAATGGTGTATTCCGTTTCTTCACAAGAACTTCGCCAAACGGATTTGTACGAAGGATTGCATTACAAACGTGTTGAAGTGCATTTGCAATCCGACCAAAAAGCTTGGGCGTACAGCGCCGCTATCTAAACATTCCAATTAAAACTCCAAGGTAAAAAAGATCCTAAAATAGAATAAAAAAATACGACAATGAACCGAATAAATCAAAAACTACAAGACACTAAGAAGATCCTTTCCATCTATTTCTCGGCAGGATATCCCAACCTTAACGATACCGTACAAATCATCCAGGATATAGAAAAAAGCGGGGTGGATATGATTGAAATAGGATTGCCGTTCAGTGATCCATTGGCTGATGGACCAACGATTCAAGCGAGTTCCACACAAGCATTGCACAACGGAATGACGACACAAGTTTTGTTTGACCAATTAAAAGACATTCGTAAAACAGTATCTATTCCTTTAGTGATTATGGGATATTTCAACCCAATGTTACAATACGGAATCGAGAATTTCTGCCAGAAATGTGCGGAGATTGGCATTGACGGGTTAATCATTCCCGATCTTCCCGTTGACGTATATGCAGATGAATATAAATTAACTTTCGAGAAATACGGATTGAAAAATATATTCTTAATTACACCACAAACTTCTGACGAGCGCATCAACTTTATTAACAGTGTATCTGATGCATTTATTTACATGGTAAGTTCCGCGAGCGTTACAGGATCACAATCCGGTTTTGGAAGCGTTCAAGAAGACTATTTCAAACGCATTGCCAAGATGAATCTGAAAAACCCTCAAGTAATAGGTTTTGGCATCAATAACAAGGAAACCTTTAATCAAGCCACTCAGTTTGCCAAAGGAGCAATTATAGGAAGCGCTTTCATTCAGCATTTAACTGAAAATGGTACCGGTAAAATCGAGGAATATATAAACGCAATTCGATAACTAATCTCTTTTATATAAAATCAAACGGCGTTTACAGTTCCTTTAAACGCCGTTTTTTTTAGGATCATTTAGTTAAGTACATGACAAAAAGTAAAACAGATTGTTTTCTAAAAACTTAAATCCTGTTAAAATAAATTTTGACAAGTAATCAAATCCATATTTAAAAACGTTTACTGCTCTTCTTCCATGTTTTTTTATTATTATTTGGATGTTTTCATCTAAATAGTCACCAATTTTATAACACCATACAAAAGCAATGATTGTCAAAGAAAATAGTTTCTCTAATCTTTCTAAATCGGATACATGAGTAGCCTTTTTTGTTTATATTTTAAAAAGGAGAAACCTGTGGAACTACCTCTTTTTAAGGAGCAGACAAAAAAATATTTTTCACTTGATGAAAGGCCCAAAAATTGATTTTTTTGAGCTATAGTGCAACTACATAAACGCGAATTAAATACCTAAAAATCAATTTAATAAAACAAAAATAATCCTTTGTTCTATTAATTATTAGTACCAAAAAGGGCTGTCGATTGACAGCCCTTTATAATTAATTAAATACTTAAATTAGAATTTATAGTTTAATGATAAATTAAACATTGTTCCTAATTGGCTAAAGTGGTATCCATCATACGTCATTTGAGAGTAACGTTGGTTGAAAGTAACCAAATTAGACTGATTTTTTACTTGAGCAGGATCGTTTAAAATAGCTCTTCCTGCAGCGTTTTCTGCTTTGAAATTCCATTCAGGAAGCACGTTTAATAAGTTATTCACGTTTAAAGATAATGTTAATTTATCAGTCGCTGTGAAATTAATACCTAAATCAGTAACGATTTTTGGAGTAAATTCAGTTCTTAAGTTAGCGTCCATACCATCTTGTTTGAAAATAGATTTCCCAAAGTAAGTGTTATTAAGGGAGAAACCAAATTTTCCAACTTCGTAATTCGCTCCTAAGATCCATTTTGTATTTGGTCTTGAAGTAAACGTTAATGCATCTAACGTTGCTCCAAAGTTATTACTAGCAACTGGAGAAATTCGCTCATTTTGAAAAGTTACGTTTCCAGATAAATTGAATCCAAGTTTACCAGATCCTAATATAATGTTATTGTAATTAGAAACTACATCTAAACCTGAAGTTCTAGAGTCAAATGAATTCTCAAACCAAGCTACATTACCAAATTCAGTATCCTGTCTGTCTCCTAAAACAATTCTATCTTCTACTTTAATGTTATAGTAATCTAATGTGAAATTAAAATTTTTCGTTGGTTTTGCTCCAATTCCGATAGTGATATTTGTTGATTTCTCAGCATCTAGCGGATCAATTCCTAATTTACGTGCTTGTGGTGAAACGTTATTTATAATTCCACTAACTTGAATTCCTTGTCCCGCAACGAATGAGTATTGTGATTTTTGCGTGTAAATTTGGTGTAATGTAGGTGCTCTAAATCCAGTAGAAATAGACCCTCTTAATGTAATTTTGTCATCTAAAAATTTATATCTAGAACTTAATTTCCAAACTGTTGCACCACCGAAATCGCTATAATCTTCATAACGAACAGTACCATTGATTAAGAAATCTTTGGTCACATCATAAGCAAGGTCAAAATAAGCTCCTAAATTATAACGATTCCATGATCCTGAATTTTCAGGTCGATTACCTGCAAATGAATCAGCTCCAATTCCGTCCCAAGATGCTTTATCCCCTTCAATTACTTCAAAAGTTTCTGTTCTCATCTCAGATCCAAAACCAATACTAACTTTGTCAGATAATATTTTAGAGACATCTAAGTTTCCTACAATATGATTGAAAGCAGTCCCTCCTGGTTTGAATGATATTGGGCTGTTTTCTCTGTAAACTTGAGCACCATTTCCATCTACAATGTTAGATCTATTCTGTGAGTTGTTTACAGAATATGATTGGGTGTTACCACCTACAGTAATACTCGCGTCAGTATTCCAGTCATTTTTAGTTGATTTGTAACCTAATGTTCCGTTATAGTCATTTAAATCCCCTTCAAAAGTAGGAACATATCCTTGGTAAGAAGCTGCAGTACCGTCACCAAATAAGTCTTTCAAATAAGGTGCAGATGCTAATGTTCTCCAATATGGAGTTCTGTAGTTAGCAAATGAATTTACTTTTTTGTAAACATAAGCGGCATTGTAATACAATTGAGATGTTTCGCTTAATTCACTTCCACCATTTACTAAGAATTTTGCAGCAGCAGTTTCAGGTGAACCATTAATATTCCCTGCATCTGGTTTTTTAGCTAAAAATGCCTGAACGTCTGATAGAGAAGCCCCAAAATCTGCTGCTTCACCAGCGGCATCTACAGTCCCTGGTCTGTTAGATAAATTAACTTTCGAAAAATCAATAGTATAATTTATAAATCCTTTTTCTCCTACCGTTGTTCCATTATTTAAACTTACACCTAGCATTTCGCCGTCACCAGCAGAAGTCATTCCACTTCTTACTGTTACTGATCCGTCACGTGTTCCTTTTTTTAAGATAATATTCATTACCCCAGCAATTGCATCAGAACCGTATTGAGCCGATGCACCATCACGAAGTATTTCCACTCTTTCGATTGCATCAGTAGGAATAGCAGAGATGTCAGCACCTGTTTCACCACGTCCCGGAGAGGTTTGTACATAAAGTAAAGAACTTAAATTTTTACGTTTCCCGTTGATAAGGATTAACGTTCTACTCGGTCCCATGTTTCTAATCTCATAAGGATCTAATAATGAAGTTGCATCATTTACCGGAGTCTGAACGGTGTTGAACGATGGAATCTTGTATTGTAAAGCTTTGTCAAAAGAAGCTTGCCCTGTTGAGGCTAAATCCTTTGCAGAAATAACATCAATAGGTAATGCTGATGTGGTATTACTTCTTGGCGCAGTTCTGCTTCCAGTAACTACAACTTCATTTAGATTTTGTCCACCTTCTTCTGATAAGACAACATTCAGCACAGCACTTGTAACTGCTTTTTCTAATTTAGCAAAACCTACATAGCTAAAAACTAAAGTAGCCCCGTCTTTAACTTTTATCTTGTATGCTCCATTCATATCAGTAGAAACCCCATTTTGAGTTCCCTTTTCAACAATGTTTACACCAGGCAAAGCATTGCCGGTGTTCTCTTTTACAACACCCGAGACTTCTTTTTGTGCAAAAAGAAACGAGATGTTTAATAGAAATAATAATAATGCAAATTTTCTCATAATAAGTTTTGTTTGATTTTTGGTTTGGTTTTAAATCGATCGCAATATAATTTTTTTTAACAAAATATTAGTAAATTTTTCGTTTTTTTATAAAAAATATTTCAGATACGTTTAATCTGAAATTTTACTTATTTAAACATTTTTAAAATCTTATCTTTGCATACTTTTAGCGGTAGCTACTAAATTTTACGTTTAGCGTGTCATTCAAAAAAAGCATTACAAAATCGTGATGAAATCTGTTTAAAAACAGCAAAAGTGACGATACTATACTCCATTAAAAATAAATATTATCTACATATGAAAGCAGGAATTGTAGGATTACCAAATGTTGGAAAATCAACATTATTCAATTGTTTATCCAATGCAAAAGCGCAAAGTGCCAACTTTCCTTTTTGCACCATCGAACCCAATATAGGTGTTGTAAATGTTCCGGATTCCAGAATGGAAAAACTGGAAGAATTAGTAAAACCAGAACGCGTGCAAATGGCAACTGTCGATATCGTTGATATTGCAGGATTAGTAAAAGGAGCTAGTAAAGGGGAAGGTTTAGGAAATCAATTCCTTGGAAACATTAGAGAATGTAATGCGATCATCCACGTTTTGCGCTGTTTTGATAACGATAACATTGTTCACGTTGACGGAAATGTAAATCCTATCCGCGACAAAGAAACCATAGACATCGAGCTGCAATTGAAGGATTTGGAGAATGTTGAAAAACGCTTAGAAAAAGTAAATCGTGCCGCTAAAACGGGAAATAAAGAAGCACAAACCGAAAAAGCTCTTTTAGACCGAATCAGAGAAACATTGCTTCAGGCAAAATCAGCTAGAATAGTAATTCCTCAAAACAATGATGAAGAGGTTTTGATGGAAGCGTTTCAGTTAATTACAGCAAAACCAGTTTTATACGTATGTAATGTTGATGAAAACTCAGCAGTAAATGGAAACAAATATGTGGATCAGGTTCGGGAATTGGTCAAAGATGAAGATGCGGAAGTAATTATTCTTTCGGTTGGTGCTGAAGCTGATATTACCGAATTAGAAAGCTACGAAGAGCGTCAGGTTTTTCTGGAAGATATGGGTTTAAGCGAACCCGGAGCCTCAGTCTTGATACGTGCAGCTTATAAATTATTGAAACAACAAACTTACTTTACAGCAGGTGTCAAAGAAGTTCGTGCTTGGACTATAGATGTTGGGGCAACTGCGCCACAAGCTGCAGGAGTAATTCACACTGATTTCGAAAAAGGATTTATCCGCGCCGAAGTGATTGCATACGAAGATTTTGTTCATTACGGTTCCGAAGCTAAATGTAAAGAAGCCGGGAAATTCAAAGTAGAAGGAAAAGAATACATCGTAAAAGATGGTGATGTGATGCATTTTAGATTCAACGTGTAAATAAGTCATAATATCCAAAGTCATAAAGTCGAAAGTTAGTATTAGCTTTCGACTTTTTTGTCCCCAATCCAGCTTTCCACTTCAAACGAAGTTCACTGAACTCCAATTAAAATAAAAGTTTAATGAAGTAATATTTCTCCAACAATCTCTTTTTTCTAAGACAAAAAAAGGAGCTTCCGCTGGTTACTCTTTTTGTCAAGAAAAAAATGAGATTGATCAGAAAAATGCTTTCCATTTCACTCTGGGGTAAAATTAATTTTGCAAATATCAGATTTCATAGTTTCATCTTTGTTTTCAAAATGGGTCAATCTGTGGCTAATTATTTTGGAGCTGAACCAATTTTTAGTACTTTTAGTCAAAATAAAGTATCATGAAAATAATCGCTTTTGGCGCAAGCCCCAGCAAAAACTCGATCAACAAAAAATTAGCGACTTACGCAGCGAATCTTTTTGAAAATGCAGTAGTTGAGGTGCTGGATTTAAACGATTTCCAAATGCCGATATTTACCGTCGATATAGAAAAAGAAATTGGTCAGCATGAATTAGCAAAATCATTTCTGGCTAAAATTGCCACTGCTGATATTCTAGTGGTATCCATGGCGGAAAATAACGGAAATTATTCTGCCGCTTTCAAAAATGTTTTTGATTGGTGTACCAGAATAAATGCGAAGGTTTTTCAGGAAAAACCCATGTTATTGATGGCTACTTCTCCCGGAGCCAAAGGTGGCGCAAGCGTTTTGGGAATTGCAAATAAGGCTTTCCCCTTTTATGGCGGAAACATAAAAGCGACTTTTTCATTGCCTAGTTTTGAGACTAATTTTGATGCGATAAATAATAAGATTTCTAATGCTGAATTAGACAATCAGTTGAAAGAGATTATCAAGATTTTTTAAATTCGAATATCAAAAATCAATTTCAATTTGAAATCGTTAATTCTAAATCGGTTGTCAATATCATTCTTAATAACTTTGATGACTTCCTGTTTTAAATTTTATCGAATTACACTACATTAGCACCAAATCCACAAAACCTACAATGTCCGATCAAAATCAATATACCGAAGACAACATTCGGTCACTCGACTGGAAAGAACATATTCGCATGCGTCCCGGAATGTACATCGGAAAATTAGGCGACGGCTCCTCTTCAGATGACGGAATTTATATTCTGCTGAAAGAAGTACTCGATAACTGTATCGATGAATTTGTTATGGGTGCTGGAAAAACAATCGAGGTCACTATCAAAGATAAAACCGTTACGGTCAGGGATTATGGACGTGGAATTCCTTTGGGAAAAGTGATTGATGTAGTTTCCAAAATGAATACCGGCGGAAAATATGATTCGCTTGCGTTTAAAAAATCAGTTGGTCTGAACGGAGTAGGGACAAAAGCAGTCAATGCGTTGTCTAATTATTTTAGAGTAGAATCCGTTAGGGATGAAAAACAAAAAGCAGCAGAATTCTCAGCAGGAAACCTTGTTCTCGAAGAAGATATTATCGAAACCACCAAGCGAAAAGGAACCAAAGTTACTTTTATTCCAGATGAAGCAATTTTCAAAAATTATAAATACCGATATGAATATGTAATCAAAATGCTCAAAAATTATTGTTACTTAAACAATGGTTTGACAATTCTTTTCAACGGTGAAAAATATTTTTCAGAAAATGGTCTGAAAGATTTATTAGAAGAAACTATTCATGCTGAGGATTTAGAATATCCTATCATTCACTTGAAGGGTGAGGATATCGAAATTGCTTTGACGCACAGCAAAACCCAATACAGCGAAGAATACCATTCGTTTGTAAACGGACAAAACACGACTCAAGGCGGAACACATTTAGCAGCCTACCGGGAAGCAATTGTTAAAACCATCAGGGAGTTTTACAACAAGAGTTTTGAAGCTTCTGATGTTCGAAAATCAATCGTTACAGCGATCAGCATCAAAGTAATGGAGCCGGTTTTTGAGTCGCAAACCAAAACTAAATTGGGTTCAACTGACATGGGATCCGAACCGGGAATGCCTTCCGTGCGTACTTTTGTAAACGATTTTGTGAAAACCAAATTGGACAATTACTTGCATAAAAATCCACCAACCGCAGAAGCATTATTACGAAAAATTATTCAAGCCGAAAGAGAGCGCAAAGAATTGTCCGGAATACGAAAATTAGCGACAGATCGTGCCAAAAAAGCAAATCTGCACAATAAAAAATTAAGAGATTGTAGGGCGCATCTCCCAGATACTAAAAACCCTAAAAATCTGGAAAGCACGCTTTTTATTACCGAAGGAGATTCTGCATCCGGATCCATTACTAAATCGCGCAATGTAAATACGCAAGCCGTTTTTAGTTTGCGTGGTAAGCCTTTGAATTCCTATGGAATGAGCAAGAAAATTGTATATGAAAATGAAGAGTTCAATTTGCTGCAAGCGGCACTGGATATTGAAGATGGCTTAGAAAAATTGCGGTATAACAACATCGTAATTGCTACAGATGCGGATGTTGATGGAATGCATATTCGCTTGTTATTGATTACTTTTTTCCTGCAGTTTTTCCCTGAATTGATAAAAGAAGGGCATTTATACATTTTGCAAACGCCACTTTTCAGGGTTAGAAACAAGAAAGAAACCATTTATTGTTACTCTGATGAGGAACGAAGAAATGCTATTGAAAAATTAAAACCAAAACCAGAAATTACCCGATTCAAAGGACTAGGTGAAATTTCACCGGATGAGTTCAAAAATTTCATTGGCGAAAGCATTCGTTTAGAACCCATTATGATGGATAAAAACACTTCGATTGAGCAATTATTGTCATTCTATATGGGCAAGAATACGCCGGACAGACAGGAATTTATCATCAAGAATTTGAAGGTGGAATTAGATGTGATTGAGAAAATTTAAATAATTATAAAATGCCTACAAAAAGAATACTTATTCTTATTGCCCTACTATTTGTGATCAGTTTTTCAGCTACTTTTTTTATTATAAAGAGCAATGATCACAAGGAATGTGAAACAGTAGTAAAAAAAGAGTTGGATAAAAATGGAAATAGTGTCACAAAAGAAGAGCATATTTGTAAAGAAAAATATTCGTTTTAGCATTTTAAGACAAAAAATATAATTAACTACTATTCAATAGAATATATTTAATGAAAGACGAAGAAAATACAATTCCAAATAATTCTCAAAATAAAATTTTATTTTCTCAAGTGGTCACGCTGTTGCAAAATACCCGTCAACAGGTTTTACGTACCGTAAATTCAACAATGGTTTACACCTATTTTGAAATGGGAAGAATGATTGTTGAAGAAGAGCAAAGCGGAAAAGAACGAGCTGAATGCGGAAAGCAACTACTAAAAGGACTTTCTGAACAGTTGACTATTCAGTTTGGAAAAGGGTTTTCGATTCGGAATTTAGAACAAATAAAACAATTTTACATAACTTATTCAAAATCCGATTCATTGACCCGGATTTTAGAAATTCGAAATTCGCAATCACTGACTGCGGAATTCAAATTTCAAAAAGCGCAGACAGTGTCTGTAGATTTAAATAAATTAAATTATCAAAAAATTTCAGGATTCTTAAATGTTTTATACTGATTGATTTAAAAATAGGAGAATTAAAACACCAAGATTTGTGACAAATGCAAATGTATGTCAATTAAGATGACCGAGAAATGCGTTTTGAAGATGAAAATAAAACCATAGGAATTGTACTGTGCCAAAACAAAAGTGATTTGGTTTTAGAATATACTTTACCTGAAAAGAATGAGCAAATTTTTGCTAGCAAATACAAAACAATTCTGCTAAGCAGATAAGATTTAATACAATTAATTTCGGAATCAAGATAATGAAAGACGAAGAAGACGATAACATATTACCAGAAGGTCAGGAAGAAGATAATTCGATTAATGAAAATCAATCTGAAGAAAAAACCTCGAAAGGCCAGCATTTTTACGACAATCAAGAAGACGGCAACGATACCATTACCAAAGTTACGGGAATGTATAAGGACTGGTTTCTGGATTATGCCTCGTATGTAATATTAGAGCGTGCCGTACCGGCTATTGAAGATGGTTTTAAACCGGTGCAACGCCGTATCATGCACTCTTTGAAGGAGCTGGATGATGGTCGTTACAATAAAGTGGCCAATGTTGTTGGGCACACCATGCAATATCATCCTCACGGAGATCAGAGTATCGGTGATGCGATGGTGCAAATAGGGCAAAAAGAATTACTGATTGATTGTCAAGGTAACTGGGGAAATATTCTGACAGGTGATGGTGCTGCGGCTTCGCGTTACATTGAAGCACGTTTGTCTAAATTTGCTTTAGAAGTGTTGTACTCTCCAAAAATTACCGATTGGGGTGTGTCCTATGACGGAAGACGGGCAGAACCCAATAACCTGCCAGTTAAATTCCCATTATTATTAGCTTCCGGAGCCGAGGGAATCGCAGTAGGTCTTTCTACGAAAGTATTGCCTCATAATTTTAATGAATTAATCGATTCATCGATAAAAATATTAAAGGGAAAACCGTTTACTTTATATCCTGATTTCTTGACACAGGGAATTGCAGATGTATCCAATTATAACGATGGATTGCGTGGTGGACGTATCCGTGTGCGAGCCAGAATTAGTCAGCTAGATAAAAATACTTTGGTAATTACCCAGATTCCGTTTTCGACCAATACGACGACTTTGATTGACAGTATTTTGAAAGCCAATGAAAAAGGGAAAATCAAAATCAAGAAAATTGAAGATAACACCGCTGCTGAGGTCGAAATATTAATTCATCTTTTTCCGGGTGTTTCTCCTGATAAAACCATTGATGCATTGTTTGCCTTTACGGCCTGTGAAACTTCGGTGGCACCATTAGGCTGTGTGATTGAAGACAACAAACCGCTGTTTATTGGAGTCTCTGCGATGTTGAAAATTTCGACCAACAGAACGGTCCAATTACTGAAAAGCGAACTCGAAATCCAGTTGAGTGAATTAGAGGAGCAATGGCATTTTCTTTCTTTGGAACGTATATTTATCGAAAATAAAATCTATCGTGATATTGAAGAACAGACCACTAAGGAAGGCGTCATTAAAGCGGTAGATGATGGACTGAAACCCTACATTAAACACCTGAAGCGCGCCGTTACCGAAGACGATATTCTGCGTTTATTGGACATCCGAATCATGCGTATTTCTAAATTTGACAGCAACAAGGCTCAAGATAAAATTCAAGCGCTGGAAGGAGATATTGAACAAGTGAAACACGATTTAGAACATCTGATTGATTTTGCTATAGCCTATTTCACACGATTAAAAGAGAAATATGGTAAAGGGAGAGAACGTCAAACTGAGCTTCGTGTTTTTGATGATATCGAAGCCACGAAGGTAGTCCTTAGAAATACTAAATTGTACGTAAACAGAGAAGAAGGTTTTGTAGGAACGAGTTTAAAAAAAGACGAATATGTTACAGACTGTTCTGATATTGACGATGTAATTGTTTTTCTGCGTGACGGAAAAATGATAATTACCAAGGTAGATGCGAAAACCTTTGTGGGAAAAGATATCATTCATATTGCCATTTTTGACAAAAGTGATAAACGGACCATTTACAATACGATTTACCGTGACGGAAAATCAGGACCTTCTTATATAAAACGGTTCAATGTTTCAGGTGTGACTAGAGACAAAGCGTATGATCTGACGAATGAAAGTACAGGATCACAAGTGGTGTATTTCTCCTGTAATCCAAACGGAGAGGCAGAAGTAATTACCATTATGTTGCGTCAGGTGGGAACTGTCAAAAAACTAAAATTCGACATTGATTTTGCGAGTTTAGCTATAAAAGGAAGAGGTTCGAAAGGAAATTTAGTCACTAAATATCCAATCAAGAAAATTGAATTAAAAGAAAAAGGAATTTCAACATTATTGCCTCGAAAAGTATGGTTTGATGAAACCGTACAAAGACTTAATGTGGATGGAAGAGGAGAACTGTTAGGCGAATTTAGACCTAATGATAAAATTTTGATCCTTTCGCAATCCGGAAAAGTAAAGGTAATTACACCAGAATTATCTACACATTTCGATGAAGATATGATCGTTTTAGAAAAATGGATTCCAAAAAAACCAATTTCAGCCATTTATTATGATGGTGAAAAAGAACGTTACTACATCAAACGCTTTTTGGTGGAAACCGAAAACAAAGAGGAAAGTTTTATTACAGAACATGCTAATTCACATCTTGAAATTGTATCAACAGAGTATCGTCCAGTAGCTGAATTAGTTTTCACAAAAGTGAAAGGCGTTCAAAAAGAAAATATAACTGTAGATATAGAGTCGTTTATTGCACTCAAAGGATTTAAAGCACTAGGGAATCAATTAACCGCTGATAAGTTAAAACAAGTAAACCTGCTGGACTCTTTGCCTTATGAAGCACCGGAGGAAATTATTGCGGAAGAATTGGAAGTAAAAGGGGAAACTAATGCTGACGATTCAGGCATACAGCGCGATGATGACGGTCAGATAATATTAAGTTTAGAATAAAAAAAATGCTCCGATTTGGAGCATTTTTTTTATAAATAATTATTTTTTCTTTCTCATTTTCATGTTTAGGAACTCGACAGCCAATGAAAAGGCAATTGCAAAATACAAATAAGCTTTAGGAACCACTCCTACAGATTGGCCTACCAATACTGCTTCGGATAAGTGCATACTCTCCGTGATCAGCATAAAACCAATCAGAATTAAAAATGCCAAACCTAAAATCTGTATAGATGGATTGTTGTTTACAAACGTTCCAACCGGCACCGCAAACAGCATCATAACCCCAACAGAAATTAAAACAGCCGTAATCATAATATACAATGCACCTTCCAGTCCGTTAGTCATGCCTACAGCAGTCAAAATACTGTCTACGGAGAAAATAAGGTCAATCAACAAAATCTGGACAATAACGTTAGCAAATGATTTTGCCGCCGAAGTTTTTAAATTTTTTTCTTCTTCTCCTTTATGGTCTACTTTTTCGTGAATTTCCTTGGTACTTTTGTAAATCAGAAATATACCACCGGCCAATAATATCATCGCTTGCCCGTTAAAATGAGCAGAGAACCAACCCCAATCCACACTAAACCACGGTTCTTTCATTGCAATAAGAAGTGTAATCCCAAATAACAACGCAATTCGCATGAACATGGCTAGAAATAAACCAATTTGCGTCGCTTTTTTTCGTTTTTCAACGGGTAATTTTCCTGTAACAATCGAGATAAAGATGATATTATCAATACCCAGTATGATTTCTAGAAACGTCAATGTTAACAGTGCTACCCAAGCATCAGGATTTAAAAATACTTCCATTTTATGTAGTTATAATTGTTTGATTTAAAATATTTAATCCGAAATCTTTGTTACTGTTCCTCTTTGTTTGGCATCAGAACCAACCATTCCAAACTCAAAGGTATACGATTTTTTTGATGTAGTCAAAATTTTCATACCAATAGCTTTTTCTTCAGCCATGTTTTTAGGATGCAGTTTTTGCAGTACATATTCGCAATCACTGATCCAACGAATGGAAGCTGTATCCGTTTTTCCTTCAAAAGTCTCAATTTCAATACTGTCGTTGCGCTCAAAAAAAGCCGTTTTCGTAACACCGTCTACGTCATATTCAAATTTGAATTTTCCGGTTTTAAAATCTTTGCAGTTGCGCTCTGTAGTATAACAAGACAACAGCAATAGCAGTGGGAGAAGAAATATTATTTTTTTCATTTTTATTTTTTTTAGTACCTAATCCAGCTGTGCGTTGCAACTCCCAATGCTTAATTTTTTTTTCTATTGACAAAAAAGGAACTTCTTTTAGTCGTTCTTTTTAGTCAAGAAAAAATAGCTTTAAGCCTTGCTTGGTTTTCACTTCCATCTGGGGTAGTAGATTATTGTATTTTAATATCATATTTGTCCAGAAGACCAATAATTCCTTGTGTCGAAAATTTTGCTTTTTTCATCGGATTGAATTCAGGATCAATTTTAAAATCAGTTGCTTTTGAAAAATCGGCTCCAGCTAATTGCGTATTATTAAAAACAGCACCATCCAGATTGCTATTGTCAAAAACGGAACTCGTAAGATTGGTCCCAACAAAACCTACTTCTCTTAACGAACAGGAAATGAATTTTGTCTTTGGCATTTTTTTATTGGCAAACGAAGAATAATCCAAAACACATTCCTGAAAACTGACATTAAACAAGAAATCATCACATTCTTCAAATTGAATTCCAAGCAATTTACAGTTTTTGAATTGTATTCCTTTTAAGCTAGTTCCGGATAATTTAGTCATAGCCAGATTACAATCAATAAACTCGCAATCCATGAAACTGCTATAAGAAAAATCACTATTGGATAAATCGCAGTTTCTAAATACGCAATCCTCAAATTCTCTGTTATTTACTTTTTTATCGACGTAAATAATTTTTTCGAATGTTTTTTGAACGTGAATTAGGTTTTCCATTAGTCATTAAATAAACTTTTCATAATTGTTTTTAGTCCCAAATACATCAAATACATTGCACTGATGCAGGTAATGATACCTATTGCTAAAACTAAATAGTGCCAAACATTGTGTTGATTCATAAAAGCATTAGTAATGACAATTGGACCAATAAACAGCAAAGGCAAAGCACCTGCCAAATATTTAATTCCTTTAGATAAAAGTTCTTTGTTGGTTGCCATTTTTCTTGTTTATAGGTTTACTCTTCAAAGGTAATCGATATGTTGAAAAACAAGTGTTACTTTTTGTAATTATCAACTGCTTTTCGCACACTTCCGTGTTTTTTTAATAATTCGGCAGCTTCTTTATAGGAAACAGAAATTTCTCCCAGTATCATTTTTATGCCACGATCTATGAGTTTGCTGTTGCTCAGTTGCATGTCGACCATTTTGTTGCCTTTTACTTTTCCCAGCTGAATCATAGTGGCTGTTGAGATCATGTTGAGTACCAGTTTCTGTGCCGTACCTGCTTTCATACGGGAACTTCCAGTTACAAATTCGGGCCCAACAACTACTTCTATAGGGAATTTTGCGGTTTGCGAAAGCGGACTTCCTGCATTGCAAGAAATACTTCCTGTAGTAATATTATTTTCGTTGCAAGTTTGCAATCCTCCAATAACATAAGGTGTTGTTCCGGAAGCTGCTATTCCTATAACTACATCATCTTCATTTACCTCGAAAGCTTTTAAGTCTATCCAAGCCTGAGTTGTATTGTCTTCGGCATTTTCTACGGCTTTGCGGATTGCGGTATCTCCACCAGCAATAATCCCGATTACTAAATTGAAAGGGACTCCAAAAGTTGGTGGACATTCCGATGCATCAAGAATCCCGATACGACCGGATGTTCCTGCGCCAATGTAGAATAATCGTCCGCCGAGTTTCATTTTGGTAACAATTTCAGTCACTAAAGTTTCTATTTGTGGCAAGGCTTTTTCTACGGCAAGCGGAACGGTTTTGTCTTCCTGATTGATATTAGAAAGCAATTCTTGAACCGACATTTTTTCTAAATCGTCGTATTTTGAGGATTGCTCAGTGGTTTTTTTGAATTCCATATTTATTTTTTTTGAAGGGACAACTCGCGAGGTGCCCGTACATTTATTTCTTGCGTGAGGGATAGAAGTGGAAATCCTTTTTTATGTAGCGACAGCGGAATAAAAAAGATTGCAACATATAGCCCGACCCTTGCGGTCACGCCCAAATTGTAAAATTATATAAAATACGCCAGCGCAATTCCTATCACGATCATGGAAACTTTGGCGATGTTAAACTTGTGTCCTTCACTACTTTCAAAAATAATGGTGGAAGAGATATGGAATAATATCCCAATTACAATGGCTGTGATTTCAGTATAATACTCATTTAATATGGGCAAATAATCCGATAGAACAGTTCCCAACGGCGTCATGACTGCAAAAGTGATCATGAAGAAAAAGATAGCCTTTTTATTCAGGTTTGAATTGATGAAAAAAGTAGTCAAAATAATGGCTATAGGCAAATGATGAATGGCAATTCCTACCGCTAAATCATGATGATGGCTTACCGGGAATCCTTCCAGAAAGGCATGAATGCAAAGACTGATAAACAATAACCACGGGATTTGGGTCATGGTTTCATATCCGTGTACGTGTCCGTGCTCAGCACCTTTTGAGAAAAATTCCAATATAATTTGGAACAATATTCCAAGCATAATAAAGAGTCCGATAGTTGGATTTACACTTTCATAAACTTCTGGCAACAAATGCATTACGGTCAAGGAAAGCAGAAACGAACCACTAAAGGCCAATAGTAATTTTAGATTGGTTTTATTTTTTGGTTTTAAAACCAAGGCGATACTATATCCTATAAGTACGGAAAGTAAAGGTAAAAGGTAATTCATATTCTTTGTTGAATCGTTTATTTGTTGATTTTCTTCCGGTTTATTTTTTTGATTAACCTTATAAACGATTAACCAATTAACCCAACAACTATTTGAAAATCATGATTAGTCGTTCACTATCTGTTTTATGGAATTTTTTTAATTTGTAATCGCCAAAAATATCTAACAAATAAATACCGGCTTCTTCCATTAACATCTCAAAATCTTTTAGGTTTAATGCTTTAACTTTTTCGGTAAAGTGAAACTTTTGTCCTTTGTCTTCAAATTTAATTTCTTTATACAGATATCCTTCTTTCAGATAACGGTTCATGTGAAAATCGATTCCTTCGACCGTTTTAGTTTCTTCGGGAACCAGTGTTTCGATAACTTGGGTGACGTTCATAAAGTCAATCACAGCAAATCCATATTCCGATAGGCTTTCTTTGATTGCGATTAGCGTAGTCAGGTTATCTTGGTCATTTTCGAAATAACCAAAACTAGTAAATAAATTAAAAATGGCATCGTATTTTTCATCAAAAGGTTCCCGCATATCATGTACTTTGAAATGAAGGGTTTCATTTGCATTTTTAGTAGCTTCGGCAATGCTGTTTTCTGATAAATCCGCACCCAAAACCGTAAAACCTAATTGATTCAAATAAATAGAGTGTCTGCCTTTGCCACAGGCTAAATCCAATACATTAGCTTTTTCAGGCAAGTTGAGATAATGCGTCAAATTATCCATGAAAATCTGTGCTTCTCTATAGTTTCGGTCTTTGTACAGAATGTGATAATACGGAGTGTCAAACCAGGAAGTATACCAGTTTTCAGTTGATTTCAGTTGGTTTTCAGTTGGCGGATTTTGTGCTGCAGACATTTATTCTTTTTCAATTAATTCGATTGATGCAAATTTAGTGTATTTTTGCCGAATATAACGATAACAATTTCCCCTTTGAGGGGTAAAGGGCGCAAATGGAAAATAATTATAAAATGATTGCCAAAACCTTTTTTGGTTTTGAAGAAATATTAGCAAAAGAATTGCAAATCCTTGGTGCACAAAACGTAGAGCAAGGTGTGAGAATGGTAAGTTTTAAAGGCGATAAAGGGTTCATGTACAAAGCGAATTTATCTTTGCGCACGGCTTTGAAAATCCTAAAGCCAATTTATTTTTTCAAGGCTAATAATGAACAGGCTTTATACAAAGGAATTTCGGGAGTCAATTGGTCTAAATTGATTGGTGCTAATCAGACTTTTGTGATTGATACCACCGTGCATTCAGAATATTTTAATCACACGGAATTTGTTTCTCAAAAATGTAAAGATGCAATTGTAGATCAGTTCAGAGAGAGAACTGGGCAACGACCTAGCATTGATAAAGTACATCCTGATTTGAGAATCAATATTCATATTGATAAAGACCAGGTTTCAGTAGCACTGGATACATCAGGTAATCCGTTGAACCAACGTGGATATAGAACTGCTACCAATATTGCTCCTATAAACGAGGTTTTGGCTGCAGGAATTCTACTGCTTTCTGGTTGGGACGGTCAAACGGATTTTTTAGATCCAATGTGTGGTTCCGGAACATTTCTGGCTGAAGCAGCAATGATTGCCTGTAATATTCCGGCAAATATCAACCGTAAGGAATTTGCTTTCGAAAAATGGAACGATTGGGACAATGATTTGTTTGATAGTATTTCAGACAGTTTATTAAAACGCGTTAGGGAGTTTCATTACACCATAAAAGGCTATGATAAAGCACCAAGTGCCGTTCAAAAAGCCAAAGACAATATCAAGAACACCAATCTGGAGGAGTATATTTCTATTGACGAACAAAACTTTTTTGATACCGAGAAGTCTTCCGAAGGGAAACTTCATATTGTTTTCAATCCGCCGTATGATGAGCGATTGGATATTCACATGGAAGAATTCTATAAAAACATTGGCGATACTTTAAAGAAAAACTATCCTGGTACGAATGCTTGGATGATTACAGCAAACTTGGAAGCTTTGAAATATGTAGGGCTAAAACCTTCCAGAAAAATTAAACTTTTCAATGCCGGCTTAGAAGCCCGTTTGGTAAAATACGAAATGTATGAAGGCAGTAAAAGAACAAAGTTTCAGGTAACAACTGATACTGCTGAATAAACTAGTATTCTGTTTTTACTTTCGACCTTTGAATTAAAAATTTTAAAACTTAAAAAATGACTAAATTACAAATACGAGCATTCTTATATCAATTGGGATGTTTTGCAATCTTATTTATTTCTGCGAGATATGTAGTGGAACATTACACGAATTTAACCGGATTATGGATTCCGTTAACCGCATTTGTCATAGGAACACTTTTATCACCAAAATTCCATGCGATAAAAACCAAAGACGGAGAGAAATTATTCATGAAGTGGATTTTGATGAAAGGAATTAAGGAAATAGGATAGTTTAGAAATCCTAAGACATTCTATTTTTAAAATAGTGACCGCTAATTTGCCAATTTTTTGCACTAAATAAAAATTAGCGAATTAGCGGTTATTTTTTTATCTACTTTTTTGGGACTGCAATAGGTTTCACTTTTTTCTTATAAATAGGGACAAAATACGTCACCGTATAATTGAATCCTACGCCAAAACTGCCATCATAAGTTCTGTTGAATCCAGGAATATATAAGTTGGAGAAATTTTCCGGTTCTTTATTGGTTACTAATCGGTTCAATCGAAGGCTCAATCCCATAAATACGTTGTCAAATACTTTAGCTTTTATTCCAGCCACCACTTCAATCCAGCTGGCGGATAGTCCACTGAACTTTTTGCCGGATACAATTTCCGGGACTTCACCAAAATAAGGGTTTGCATTGTAGATGCGATAGCTGTTTAATTCCTGATTAAATGTGCTGAAACCGTAGCGCATTCCTATAGAAATCACATTTTCCATATCCAGCCAGTTTTCATAAGCATTATAATCAAAACCGGCTTTTATGTAGGAGCCTTTGGTGGTAAAATTGACGCGATCATCAGCTGTAGTTTTGTTTTCATTACCAATTTCGGCCGCTAAAAAATACTTTTTAGTCAACCGATAGTCGGCTACAAATTCAATTCCCTTATAATTTTGGTCATACAAAGCTCGCGTCAGTTTGAATAAATCAACTCCTACACGTATCCCATAGCGATCTGTTTTTATGGGAATCGAATCGTTATTTTTTGGTTCCGTATTGATTCCAACCCGCTGCAATGGAGTTTCGGGAATGATTTCATCTGTTTGGGTAGTTTTCGTGCTCTCTTTCACAGGTGTTTTCTCTTGCGCTTGCATCAAAGTCAACGACAACAGGAGACCAAAACTAAAAAAAGATCTTAATGTGTATTTCATTTTCATTTTCGATGTTACTTCTTTCAACCGATATAAATTGTATCCATTTTTGATTTGCCGTTGTTGCATCAGTATGGGTATATGGATTTGTTGGATCCAATGTGAATATTGTTTTGTAGCCACAGGCTCTGGAGACAAAAAGTTCCTGTGTAGTATACTTAAATTGTATATTATCTTCATCAACCAATGCCGAATTAGGATTTCCAGAGTTCAGCGTAAAACTATAACTGGTACTACTTTTGGCTGTTTTCAATGGAATCGAAATCTTATTTGCACTGGTAGTTTGGAGACCATTAAAAACAATTCCATCCGTCATTCCTTCACCAACTACTTTTAGATTTGTTACATTTTTTAGAACAGAAGGATTTGAAAAATCATAAAACTCTATCACTAATCTTGGTGTAGTTTGGGTATTTGCATCACAAATATCATCTTTCTCACAACTGGAGAAAGCGAAAACGAAAAACAATAACAATAAAAATGTTTTTTTCATATAATACTATTCAGTGTTCAGTGTGCCGTTTTTAGTGTTCCGTTTTTAGTGTTCCGTAATTTAAGTTCTGAATACTAAAAACTGACCACTATTTTCTTCTTTCTAAAAGTACAACATTCTCTACATGATGTGTTTGTGGAAACATATCCACAGGACGTACCCGGGTCACTTTGTATTTCTCATCCATCAACGCCAAATCACGCGCTTGTGTTGCCGAATTACAACTGACATAAACTACTTTATCAGGCGCAATCTTCATGATTTGTTCAATTACGTCTTTATGCATTCCGTCTCTTGGCGGATCAGTAATAATCACATCAGGATGTCCATTTTGTGCTATAAAACTATCGTTGAAAACCACTTTCATATCACCTACAAAGAACTCACAATTAGTAATTTCATTGCGTTCCGCATTTAATTTGGCATCTTTAATAGCTTCAGGAACACTTTCAACTCCAATAACTTTTTTGGCATTCTTAGATACAAACTGTGCAATTGTTCCAGTTCCGGTGTATAAATCGTACACGATTTCGTTTCCGGTAAGTCCGGCAAAATCGCGCGTTATTTTATACAATTCATAGGCTTGATCAGAATTAGTTTGATAAAAAGATTTGGCGTTAATACTGAATTTCAATCCTTCCATTTCTTCCAAGATGTAATCTCTTCCTTTATATAATTTAATATCGGTGTCGTATAAAGTATCGTTGGCTTTATTATTGATAACGTATTGCAACGAAGTGATTTGTGGGAATTTCTTGTGAAGATGATCCAGAAGTAATTCTCTGTTGGTTTTATCGTTTTCGAAAAACTGGATCAAAACCATGATTTCACCAGTAGAAGCGGTTCTCAACATCAGCGTTCTAAGCAAACCTTCATGTGCTCTTGGATTAAAAAAAGTCAGTCCATGCGCATTGGCAAAGTCTCTTACTTCGTTTCTAATGGCATTCGATGGATCTTCTTGCAAATGACATTTGTTGATGTCCAGAATTTTATCCCACATTTTCGGAATATGAAAACCAAGTGCGTTTCTATTTCCTAGATCTTCGGTGCTGCCAATTTCCGCTTCGGTCAACCAACGGCTGTTCGAAAATGAAAATTCCATTTTGTTTCTGTAGAAAAACTGTTTTTCCGAACCAAGAATTGACTCAAATTCAGGAAGTTCTATTTTTCCAATGCGTTGCAAATGATTTTTTACTTCGTTTTGTTTGTAATGCAATTGTTGGCTGTATTTCATATTCTGCCATTTACAACCGCCACAAACACCAAAATGCTCGCAAATAGGTGCAACACGATGCTCCGAATATTCATGAAAATGAACTGCTTTTCCCTCGTAATACGCCTTGCGCTTCTTAAAAGTTTGCACATCAACCACGTCACCCGGAACCACATTCGGGATAAAAACTACTTTACCATCGGGAGCCTTTGCTACCGATACGCCTTTTGCACCAGCATCAAGGACTTTTATTTGATGAAAGACAACTTTGTCTGTATTTTTCTTTGCCATAGCGCAAAAATAAGCGTTTGATTGGTTTTATAAATTCAAATTAGCAACTATTTTTAATAAGAAGTGTTTTTTATTGGCGTAACATTCTGTTTTAGATAATAACTTCAATTTTTTGGCACTTATTACTGTTGATTAAAATAAATTTTCCTTTTCTTTTTCATAATTTAAAATTAAGGCTTTTATTCTTAACTTTTATGCGGGTAAAGTTAGCAAGTACAATATTCAATATTACCCTCAAATTAATACTGTGTATTATAAGCGTCTATTTCCTTACTAACTCCAAAAGTGCCACTAGTTACACTACTAATCATATCAATATCATAATCACCTCAAGCTATTTGCCCACCGTATCTATTTTCGTGAATTTGTTTAGCAGCGTCATCAGTAAAAAGTTTGCGTATTTTTTAAAAGAGATCAATAGATTCGAAGCCTAATGATTGTAAAGCCATTACTTCTTTCTATGGAGTTAGTATCAAAAATCTGCAACATCAATACAAAGATTTCCTAAGTGATTTCAAAACGTGGGATGAACTATCACACGCCAAACAATGGCTTATTTTTCCAAAAAACTTAGGCAAACGTTTATCGATTGATGAAACTTCTCTCTCCAACGCAGAATTCTATACTATCTTAACCAATAAAGCAGCAAAAGGAAAGAACGGAACTATAGTTGCAATGATTGCCGGAACTAAAGCCAATACTGTTATTGCAATTATCAAAAAAATCTCTCTAAAACAACGCAATCAAGTCTCGGAAATTACATTGTACATGGCAGCAAATATGGCATTAATTGCCAAGATGTGCTTTCCAAATGCCACAAGGATAACCGACCGGTTTACTCATATATTTTCATTGAAATTTTGGAATTCGAGATACCGCTTCGCTAAATTCATGTTCAAAAGTTAACTTAAGAAGCTTTACAAGAAATCAGAATCTAGTATCGTTGGCAAGCAATTGACCTCCAGAATAAAGCTATAGAAAAAGCAAAATCATCAAAGAAAAAATACAACCCTATACTATTAGCAAATGATGATACTGCCAAACAATTATTGGCAAGAAGTCGCTATTTCTTATATAAAAACAAATCAAAATGGTCCGAAAATCAAGCAGAACGTGCCAAGTTGTTGTTTGAATTGTATCCCTATATTGAAAAAGCCTATGACTTAGCTCAAGATTTAAGAACCATCTTTGAGAGAACAACCGATAAAATTATTGGTCTTTCAAGGCTCGCTAGATGGCATGAAAAAGTAAATCAATCAGGGTTTAAACCTTTAAATCTTTCAATACAATCTCAAGATCAATAATGAATCACTACCAAACAATATTAAACTATTTTGATAATAGAAGCACAAATTCATCGGCTAAGTCATTCAATGCTAAAATAAAAGCGTTTAGATCTCAATTCAGAGCGGTTAGAAATATAGAATTTTTCCTTTTTAGACTAACAAATATTTATGCTTAATTTTTATCGCTCCACAGGTTTTGGGATTGATCCCCTAGTTCGTCTTGGTATTCTCTTCTATTAAACTTATACTTGTATTAATCTCCTTTAAGACAGATGCATATTTAAATTTAGATAGGTTATAAACTCAAAAAAATGAATTTCAATCGTGTCTTTTTACACCATCAAATACCCGTCAAAGTCAGCACTACCCAATTCTTGAAAACCCAAGTGGTTCACATAGAAATCCCGTGTAATCGCTTTGTTGCGCATGGGTAGCTTTGAGTTTATGACGGTTAGCATGATTTTGGGTTTGATCGTAAGGATCACTCGTTAAAGAGTTTTTAGAACCCCAGTCTTTTCAGACTGGGGTTTTTAAAGAAAGGCGACGAACCGAGCCCGCAGGGCGAACACGTGGTATCTATAAACAAAAGAACCCCAGTCTTTTCAGACTGGGGTTCAAATAAAGAAAG
>NZ_RYDJ01000220.1:0-791 GCF_003970355.1 Flavobacterium bomense
TTTTTGTATTTTTTTGATATCTCTAAAGCGACTTGAATATTTTAAACGAAATAACTAACCAACCAAAAACAAACCATTAAGCCTATGAAGTAAAAAAAAAATTAAAAACCGTTTTTAAATATTCTCAATTGTTGAATTTATGTTTCTATTTTAAAGTATAATGATAATTGATTCATTGTTCTAATATAATCAACAAGAATATTATTTTAATAAACCATAATTGATCTGAACTATTTGAAAAGAAAGATTTTGATTTTTAAAGTTGAAAACGTGTAAGTTTTTAAGGAACTAGTCATATAATTGAATTCGGTATATCTCTAAATTGAATTTCTGAGTTTAATATGCAAAGTAAATTTGTAAAGTAAATATGACGCATATTTAAGTTCTAATTTGTAATAAATTAAAAAATGTCAAAATATTAATATGATAAAACAATTAATTAAAGTTCCACGTAAAGTTAATTGCGTGGTATTGGGAGTTTTGTTACAGTTTATGTTTTCGAATGTATTGTTGGCAAGTGAAGGAAAAACAACCTTGCCTACTGTGAAAAGTCAGTATAGTCAGCAAATTACAGTCTCTGGAACAATTACTTCAGCAGAAGATAAATTGCCAATTCCTGGCGTGACCATAATGGTTAAGGGTAATTCTAAAATGGGTGTAATATCTGATTATGATGGAAAGTATAAAATTACAATACCTTCATCAGGAGCTACATTGGTTTTTAGTAGTATTGGTTTTAAAACCATTTAAAAACAAATAAAAGGACAATCTGTAGTTAATGTTGTTATGTC
>NZ_RYDJ01000220.1:801-1126 GCF_003970355.1 Flavobacterium bomense
GATTGTTATTGTTGGATATGGTAAGCAAAAAAAGGAGAGTGTAGTTGCTGCAATTTCTCAAGTTTCAGGAAAAACATTAGAGCGAGCAGGTGGAGTTCAAAGTATTGGTGCAGCTTTAACAGGTAATGCGCCGGGTTTAATTACGACTGCTAGTACTGGTATGCCTGGAGAGGAAGATCCTCGTATAGTAATACGTGGAGCAAGTACTTGGAATGATTCATCTCCATTAGTATTGGTTGATGGTATAGAGCGTCCTATGAATAGTGTAGATATTGGATCTGTAGAGACGGTTTCTGTTTTGAAAGATGCTTCTGCTACTGCGGTT
>NZ_RYDJ01000221.1:0-1125 GCF_003970355.1 Flavobacterium bomense
TTTATTCTACGACAGAAGGATATGCAGTAGCAGGTAGTAAGCTATTAAAGGTAAAAGTAAAATAAATGGACGAATTCGGGCAGCCACTAACACGGGTTTGGCAAAAGTGGCGGTTCAGTGCTCCGAAGACACATTTGTGGTTAATCAAAGTTTGGTTCTTTGCATCATCATTCGTGGTGAAAATCGTCACCTTCGCCAAGCCCGAAACCGTTAAAAATTCAAAAAAGTAGTTTATGACTACTCGCCATTACAGGATTAATAAAACCTCCAAGTCACCTAAAATGAAATCCACCCGAGAAATATTCAAAACCAACCCTTCCCTTCTAGACGAACCCGAAGTAGCGCAACTTTTGGACTATTGCGAGCAATTGCAGGATGAAATCGTGGAGTTCAAATTTCAGAAAACCAACAACAAAGAATTGGCAATGCTCGATATGCTCAAGGAAGTCATCAAAGGCTGCAATGCCATCGAGAAAGAACAAGCGGAACACGAGCGTTTTGGGTACGAAGCACCAGACTATCCAGCAACCATTTCGAATCTAAAAAGATATATTTTAAAGCGTTGTCAGGATGAGAAGATATATTTGTGATTTGTTTTTTACACCAATTAACACGAATTAAAAAATTTCACCAACAAAGCATTCGTGTAATAATTACTCTAATTAAATTCGTGCAAATTCGTGACCCGAGCGATAGCGAACTGGCGAAGCAAATTCGTGTCTATAAAAAAGAATTGATTTTATCAATTACACTTTCAACTGAAATCGTGCGCATTGCATCATCATAACCTGCTACAATTTTATTCCCATAAACTGAAGTGGGTAATTTTGGGAACAAATTTCTATCCGAAACCATAGCATTTTCTAAGGGTTGATTGAAAGGCGAAAATCCCGTAAACGGATGCGTTGCGCCCCAAAGTGTAATGACTTTTACTCCAAGCATCGCCGCAATATGCGCATTTCCAGAGTCCATCGAAAGCATTACATCGAGATTAGAAATGAGTTGCAATTCCTGTTGAAACTTGAGTTGCCCAGCAACAACCACTACGTTTTTTTTGTCTTTAGAAAGTGTATTTAGAAGTTCAATTTCCTTTTTTCCGCCGCCAAAAAGCAAAATTTTATGATT
>NZ_RYDJ01000222.1:0-322 GCF_003970355.1 Flavobacterium bomense
AATACTCCACAAAAAGTGTGAACAGAAAATACAACAATCCCAGACCGATGAAGAATATTATTCCCCGAATCAGCTCGTTGGTGTAAAACTTCCTGATGAAAAGTTCCAGCTTTTGATAAATGAAATTTGACTGTTCCAAAATTAATTCATTGATTTTATAACCGCTAAAAGTAACCATTTTTCAATTCTGTTTGATGTTAAAAATTGATTAAAGAAAAAAGCGTATTTTTACAATAGTTAATTTTTAACAAAATGGAAAAACTAATCGAATTATTAAAAAGCTACCAATCCTTAAATGTGATTCCTTCTCTAGAAGAAGAGC
>NZ_RYDJ01000222.1:332-1125 GCF_003970355.1 Flavobacterium bomense
AATTATTTGAATATGTTTATACCACAAACCGATTAGAAGGCAATCAATTATCACTTTTGCAAACTACCGAATTATTTAAAAGCGACAGCATTTCTGGAAATAACATCCGAAATTCGGATATTTTAGAACAAAAAGGAATGTATCGCGCTTTGAAAAGAATGCTATTGGCAGTAAAAAACAAAGAAGAATTGTCTACAAAATTGATTTTAGAATTGAATTGGTTGAGTATTGGAGGCCTTTGGAATGAAGATTATTATAGTAATGCCAAAGAAAAAGGTCAACTTCAAAATCAATTCAAAGTTAGCCAAAACGTGATTTCCATAAAACAAAATGGCGTTGAGAAAGAAAAAATAATGCCTTTGAGTTCTCCAGATGATGTTCAGAAAAATATGGAAGCTTTAATTGAAAATGTCAATAAAAGTGAGGCTTCTGTTTTGGACAAAACTGTTTTCTTGGCACAAGAAATTCGGATTCATCAACCTTTTGTAGATGGAAATAAACGAACAGGACGACTTTTAATCAATTTCCTTTTGATGAAAGAAGGTTTTCCTTTATTCTCTTACGATACCGAAAATCTAAATTATAATAGCTTACTCGTGGAACAATATTATGAATCGAAACCTGATTTAGTAAAAAACTACATTGTGGAAACGCTTTCCAAAAAAATGAGTAATGACATCGAAGCGGTTTCAAAAATCAAAAAAGATTTTAAAGGATTTCGATTGATGTTGTAAATTATCGACTAATTCTCTAAAAAATTCCCACTTCTAACATCTGACTTCTAACTTCTAAT
>NZ_RYDJ01000223.1:0-1124 GCF_003970355.1 Flavobacterium bomense
ATTACTGTTTTTAAATGCTAAATTCTGAAAGATTCAGTTTTAAATTGTTGTCAATTTTATTGAAATTTGATTTTATTATTTTCTTCTAACCCAACTGGAATCCATCCAAAAACCAATTATAATTCCAAGAGTATAATAACCCAAATCGCTCCAAAGAAATCCTTGTCCCAAGCCATAATGTCCAAATTTAGTTCTTCTAATTTGCAACATCCATTCGGCGCTATACAGTTGAATAAACTCAATTGCAAAGCAAAACAGCAAAGCCAAAATTGCTGTCTTTTTTAAGTCTAAATAGATTAGGATCATTCTCATTCCAAAATAAACCATTACAGCATAAAGTGTATCTCCAAAAAACGTTGGAACACCTTCCATTTTTCTGGAAGTTATACCAAGAGCAATTACAATTAGTATTAAAATAAAATAGGATAATCTATTGTTTTTTAACATAATAATGTCAAATTAAATCAATGAAATAATAGCCCATAATGTAGAAACTGAGATGATAATCCAAATCACAATACCTTGTAATAATGGTTTGTAACCCACGGAAACTAACACTTTTCGAGACAATCCACATCCAATTAGAAACAGTGTCAAGGTCAAAGTGGCTTTTGCAAAATCAGTGATATAATGACTAAAATCTTGTACAAATACGTATTGGCAATCATGGCCAAAATAAACAATCCGATGAAATAGGGAATTTTGATTTTGGTTTCTTTATTTTTGAAAATAAAGGTCGATAAAATGGCAATTGGAATAATCCATAAAGCTCTGGCTAATTTTACGGTTGTGGCCACTTCTAGGGCGTGAGTTCCATATTTACCAGCTGCTCCCACCACAGAACTGGGGTCGTGAATTGCGATCGCGCACCATAAACCAAATTGGGTTTCGGATAAATGGAGGTAATGTCCAATAAATGGAAAAATCACTAAAGCCACCGAATTAAGGATGAAAATTGTTCCTAATGCCACTGAAATTTGTTTTTCATTGGCTTTAATTACTGGCGAAATAGCGGCAATGGCACTTCCGCCACAAATAGCGGTTCCTGTGGCAATCAGGAACGAAATTTTTTCTTCTATTTTTAGAATTTTACCTAAGTAAATGCCAATTATAATAGTTCCAAT
>NZ_RYDJ01000224.1:0-1123 GCF_003970355.1 Flavobacterium bomense
AGCAAAACAACCTTTTGTGTCCAAAATGAGTCATGAAATACGAACTCCGATGAACGCTATCATTGGATTTACAAAAGTAGTATTGAAAACAGATTTGACGGAGAAACAAAAGGAATATTTATCAGCCATAAAATTGAGTGGTGATGCCTTAATCGTGCTCATCAACGATATTCTAGATTTGGCAAAAGTAGATGCCGGAAAAATGACATTTGAGTGTGTTCCATTTAAATTAGCTTCTTCAATTTCGGCAATGTTACATGTATTTGAAACAAAAATTCAAGAAAAAAATTTAGAATTAGTTACAGAATATGACAACAATATTCCAGAGGTATTACTTGGAGATCCCGTTCGTTTGCATCAAATTATTTTAAATTTAGTGAGCAATGCAATAAAATTTACTTCCAAAGGAAAAATCACAGTAAGTGTCCGATTATTCGATGAAGATGAAGAAAGTACTACTGTAGAATTTGCCATTTCAGATACCGGTATTGGAATTGATGAAATTAAAATGGAAACTATTTTTGATAATTTCCAACAAGCCACCAGTGGAACTTCTAGATTGTATGGAGGCACAGGATTAGGACTTGCTATCGTGAAACAATTAGTAGAACCGCAAGGCGGAACCGTTTGTGTAAAAAGTAAAATTAACGAAGGCTCTACTTTTAGTTTTACATTAAACTTTCCGAAAACAGATTTCGTTACTCAATTCGAAACCGAAAAGGAGGAAATAGAAATGGGGATCAGGAATATAAAAGTATTGGTTGTTGAGGATATGCCGCTGAATCAATTATTAATGAAAACCCTTTTGGATGATTTTGGTTTTGAGCGTGACATCGCTGAAAATGGGGCTATAGCCCTCGAAAAAATTAAAGAAAAAACCTATGATATTATATTAATGGACTTGCAAATGCCTGTAATGAATGGATTTGAAGCTACAGAATATATTCGGAATACAATGAATTCTACAATTCCTATCATTGCATTGACCGCAGATGTAACCACAGTAGATTTAGCCAAATGCAAAGCCGTGGGAATGAATGATTATATTGCGAAACCTGTTGATGAACGTATATTATATAATAAAATTATAGGTTTGGTAAAAAAACCAGTACTTCAAAAAGAA
>NZ_RYDJ01000225.1:0-1116 GCF_003970355.1 Flavobacterium bomense
GGTCAATCTTTGATAAGATGGAATGGAGCCAACAGAACTTCTACTTTTGTAAGTGCAAATCAATTAACTGCTTCAATTAGTGCTGCAGACATTTCAAGTTCTGGCACTGCTAATGTAACCGTTTTTAATTCTTGTAGTTCTATAGCAACCGTTGCCCAAACATTTACAATAACTACTAATTGTTCTTCAACGACTACTTGGAATGGAACTACTTGGTCAAATGGAGCACCAACAAGCTCAACTACAGCAATTATTGCTGGTAATTATAACGTTTCCACAAATATTAGTGCTTGCACCTTAACCGTAAATAACAACGCCGTGGTAAGCATTCCCTCAGGTTATAATGTAACCTTAAACGGTGCGATAACGGTAAGTTCTGGAAGTTTCACTTTGAACAATAATGCCAATTTGATACAGACTTCAAATGCAGCTAATTCAGGAAATATTATAGTTAAACGTAATAGTTCTGCTTTAATGCGTCTCGATTATACTGCTTGGTCATCACCGGTAACTAATAATACCAGCTTATTTTTACAATCTTTTTCTCCAGCAACAAGTTCAAACAGATTTTATAATTATACCACATCTACCAATTTGTATACGGAAATTACAAGTCCAGCAACAACAAATTTTGCTTTAGGCAAGGGGTATTTAATCCGTATTTCAAACAACCATCCAACTACTCCAACGGTTTGGAACGGAAGCTTCACAGGTGTTCCTAATAATGGAATAATTCCGATTACGATGACAAATGGAGGTGTAGGAAAACGATTCAATTTAGTTGGAAACCCTTATCCATCAACCATCAGCATGACTCAGTTTGTTGCGGATAACAATACAAAAATTACAGGAACTTTATATTTCTGGAGAAAAACAAATGGATTAACTAATCCAACTTATTGTACTTGGGTTAATGGAGTTTTCACTTCTAATGGGGGAGCCCAAGTTGTAAATCCTAATGGAATTATTCAAACTGGACAAGGTTTCTTTGTAGAAGCTCTGAATTCGGCAACCTCAGTAACCTTCAATAATGGACAGAGAATAGCGAATAATGCAAATCAATTTTTCAAAACAAAAGTTGTCGAAAGAAGTACAATTTGGCTAAACGCAACCAAT
>NZ_RYDJ01000226.1:0-861 GCF_003970355.1 Flavobacterium bomense
AAAGATAATACATTTGTGCTATTATCCTATTTTGGGATATGCTGTTTTAGGATATAATTTTGAAATTGTGAAAAAGTCGCTAAATAGTAAGGAAAATAAAGTACTACTCGAAATGTTATATCAGCTTCGAGTGTCTTCTGGACTTCGACAATCAGATCTAGCCGACTTACTTAAAGTTCCTCAATCCTTTATCAGCAAAATTGAAAGTGGAGAAAGAAGAATCGATTTTATTGAGCTTCGGGAAATTTTAAAGTGCTTTAACACAAACACAATGGAATTTTTAACCGAATTTGAAAATAAAATAAATGCAAGCAGAAAGTAAGTTTTTAAAACAACCACAAGAATTTTGGGCAAATGTCAAATTGATTAGTCAAAAAGTTGGCTACACAAATAGAGGATTTGGGACTATTAAAGTTCCATCAATTCAAGATATTGAAAGTGCATACGATAAGTTAGGATTAGATTCAAGCAAAATAGTTTTAAACAATAAAATAACTGCCATCGGCAGTTTACTTATTGAATATTTTCAATTTCGTGCTGATTTTCTAACTAATCACATTGAACCAAATCTTCAGAACTTAACACAAGCTAAAGCTTTATACACAAAACTTAAAGCCGAGTTAAATCCAACTTGTCCAGAACCTTTAAATAAACAGAAAGGCGAAAAACAAGGTCCAGCATATTTTACTTCTATTATAAATATGCTAATTGAAGCTAATTCAAAAGGATATGATTGTAATTACGATCCAAAGGAATTATCTGCTTTTACACATAATAATTTCCCTATTCGTAGTTTATCCCGAAGAGTTGACGGATCATTTCCAAATGTTATAAATCCAATCGCTTTATGGGAAATCAAAG
>NZ_RYDJ01000226.1:871-1108 GCF_003970355.1 Flavobacterium bomense
AAGCCGTGTTGCTGATGGAGTTTATGAAACCCAACTTGATGGTTATGAATTGAACGAAGTTAGAGAGCATTTAGGAAGAAAAATTCATCATTGTCTAATGATTGACGATCACAACACTTGGTGGGGAATGGGAAAATCTTATTTATGTAGAATCTGTGATATGTTGCATATGGGACTAGTAACAGAAGTGATATTTGGAAAAGAAGTTGTTACTCGTGTTCCGTTACTTGCAAAAGA
>NZ_RYDJ01000227.1:0-1108 GCF_003970355.1 Flavobacterium bomense
GACTCGTGACGATTAACCAAAGTTTGAAAAGCTATTTCCATCACTTTACTATCCAATAAGCCATCAAAATCTAATGCATACAATAGGTTAAAGGCTCTGTTTGCATCATCTCCACCGAAATAACAAGAAGTCCATATTTCAGACTGCGATTTTGTAGTATAAATTACGGTTTCAATATCACCAGAAAGTGGAATTAATTGATTTTTATTATGAGTATTTGATTGATCATTCATTGTGATGTCTAAATGTGGTTAAGTACTTATTTTGAGGCCTAAATGTATGTATATAATTTATATTTATAGGTGTCTAAAATGTATGCTTGATAACTAAAAGTTATGTTCAATTTTTTTTATCTCTCTATTGGAAACAAAATTATTTTATTTCTTGAAATTATAGATTTTAAAAATTTAGATGTATTAGGTTTGCCCTTAGTTATATTAAATTTTGTTTTCTTTGATTAATAATTTGGCGAATTTTTCAATAGTTGAATGTTTAAATACAGCAGAAAGAGGTATTCGGATACCTGTCTTTTTCTGAATTTTAACGACTATGGTTACTGCAATAATGGAATGCCCTCCTATTTCAAAAAAGTTGCTGAAGATATCAATACGTTCTTTTTTTAGATTTTCTTCCCAAATTTCCGCTACTAACTTTTCTTCAGTTGTTCGAGGCGCAGTATATTCTTGGTTGCTTTCCGAATTGGATTTATATTCTAATAAAGCTGTTCGATCTACTTTATCATTAAGTGTAGTTGGCATTTTTTCTAAAATATGAAATTCGTGTGGCACCATAAATGCTGGTAATTGTGAGGCCAATTCATTTCGCCATAATCGAATCTCATCTAATTCGTTTTCTATTTCAGAATTTGCAATAATAAATGCAATAAGAATATCGGTTTTAGCTACAACAATAGCCGATTTAATACCGTCAATTGCCATTAAAGCAAGTTCTATTTCCCCAATTTCAATTCGATGACCTCTCACTTTAACTTGATGATCTATACGCCCAAGACACACAACTTCATTACTAGGGAGTAGTTTTCCTATGTCGCCTGAAAGATACATTATGTCACCTTTTTTATTTGTAAACTTATTCGGAATATATTTTT
>NZ_RYDJ01000228.1:0-1107 GCF_003970355.1 Flavobacterium bomense
TAAGTAATGCAAAATCATACATTTTCAAGCATTTTACCACTCATTAAGTACACTTAGATAATGAGAATATTTCATTGTGTTTTTGGTTAAATTATATTCATACTGAAGTAACAGTCTCTATGGGCTATCAAAAACCTCAGCAGCAATCTTTAAAATTATTTAGATAAAAAGGCTGTTATGAAAATGTATTTAGTTATTTTGGAAACTATAACAAAGATGCTGTTAAAACCATAACAAATGAAAATAATTGATAAGCTAGCTTGGATTGAAATTGTAAATAAGAAAATTCTATCTACAAAATCTTTTGGCAAGAATAAATATTATATTCCAGGGGGTAAAAGAGAATATGATGAGACAGACGAACAAGCACTAAGTCGTGAAATAAAAGAAGAACTTAGTGTAGAGTTAAATTCAGATACTCTAAAATTTATTGGAGTATTTCAAGCTCACGCTCATGGGCATTCTGCAGATACGTTTGTTAAAATGACTTGTTATTCGGCAAGTTATACTGGTTTACTAAAAGCAGATTCAGAAATTGAAGAAATTATTTGGCTGTCATATTCCGATAAAGATAAAATATCAGAGGTCGATAAGTTAATTTTTGATTTTTTAAAAGAAAGAAATATGTTAGAGTAAATAATACTGTCTGTCCCTTTTGGGCTAAAACCAAGTAACCTTTGATTAACAATAGAATCTATATTTTGAAAAAGACTTTTTTTTTACTGGGGTTTACGTTTTTTAAGTAATGCAAAATCCTGTATTTTCAAGCATTTTGCCACTTATTAAGTGCACTTAGAAAATGAAAAGTGTTTACTATGGATTTGTCAAAATAATGAATCTTAACTTATGTGAATTACTGAATTTTAAGCACAAATGTTTATTCGGAGAATGGACTGTCAACTAAATTATCATAATTTATATTTTTATATTTGACAAATTTTTATTATTTTTGACAATATATTTGCATATATGATAATTATAGATTAATATTACTATATTAAATACAAGAAAAAATGGTAAACTGGAACGACAAAGTTAAACGGTTGCTTAAATCTGAATTAATAAAAAGGGGTATTTCAAATCATGATTTATCCTTAATGTTAAAAG
>NZ_RYDJ01000229.1:0-1104 GCF_003970355.1 Flavobacterium bomense
ACCGGGATTGGCTTCCGGAATTATCATTATGTCTTTTGCTTTAGGTTCCTTATTGGCTTCTTTTTTAATTGGGCCTTTAATTGCTTCTATGGGATTATCAGGCGCTTTTGCCACACTTGGAATTGGCTACGGAATTTGCATGTTGTTGAGCGCATTATATTTGGCAAATCCTGAAAGTACGAGCACACCACACCACACTCATATCGATTTAACTCCAAAAGAAATCCTAACAGACAAACGTTTTATGGCACTTTGGTTATTGTTGTTCTTAAACGTTTGTGGCGGAATTGCCATCATCTCCAAAGCGGCTATTTTAGGGCAAGAAGTCGTGGGAATGTCGGCTGCACAAGCTACGATGTTTGTAGCTATCATTGGATTGTTTAATGGATTAGGACGTTTATTTTGGTCTAGTATTTCAGACAAAATAGGCTGTTGGACCACTTTTATGCTTTTTATCGGAATCAATGTGGTTTGTTTTGCTTTGATACCCAGTTTTTCGACCAATTCTATTTCTTTTCAAATTTTGACCTATGTCATTATTGCGGGTTATGGTGCTGGTTTTGCTACGATGCCTTCTTTTGTGAAAAGTATTTATGGAACTGAAAAATACGGACAAGTTTTGGGTTACATCTTGACAGCTTGGTCCGCTGCAGCTTTTGTAGGACCATTATTGTTGGGTTTGAGTACCGAAATTACTATTTTTTATTTATTCGCAGTACTATTAGTAATTGCTTTGGTGGTTGGAATGTGGCTGAAAAGGTTATTGGCTAAACCTATTTAACTTTGCTACTAAACAGAATATTTAATTATACTATATAAAAATGAAAAAAATCTATTGTTTTTTAATGTTTGCGATTATTACTTCTTCTTTTTCGCAAGAATCAGAAGGTAAGAAAGAGAATTTTAAACCCTATCACTCCATCAGCGGGTTGTTGAGTCATACGATGATTAAAGACGGAATTCGTGACGGTAAAACCGAATGGATTGCTTTTCCCTCTTTTGCTTTTGATTATAATTTTGTTTTCAATCCAAAATGGAGAATAGGTCTTCATAACGATTTAATTTTTGAAGATTTTATTGTAGAAAATAAGGACGGTAACGAAT
>NZ_RYDJ01000022.1:0-35632 GCF_003970355.1 Flavobacterium bomense
GGTTAATCGTTTACTATTTCGTTAACCGATTATACTTTTTTCTTTAAATGGTTAATGGGTTAAGTGTTTAACTGGTTCTGGTTAATTGGTTAATTGTTTACTATTTCGTTAACCGATTAACCCCTTCCTAACCGATTAAACTTTTCATAACCGATTAACCCTTTTTCTCATCGATTAACCCTTTCCTAACCGATTAAACGATTAATCTTTTCTTAACCGATTAAACTTTTCCCTACATCTTAACTTGCTTAAATGCATTTACATTCTCCAAAAACCAATTGTAGGTTCTCTGGATTCCTTCTTCCAGCTGCACCTGATGTTTCCATCCTAGTGCGTGCATCTTGGAGATGTCCATTAGTTTTCTGGGTGTACCGTCCAGTTTGCTGGTTCCAAGGGACCTGTGAGCAAGTATTCCTCTTTCAGGGGCTGTGGTGCCAATTTAGGATAGATGCACGAACTTCCCACCATTCCATTGTGTCCTACGATATATATTTTTGAGGCGGTGTCCATTACTGTAATAATTCCGGTTTTTCCTGTTCCAATGCATTGTATACATTCTTAACATCTTGAGAACTATTTTTTTGAAGAATCAAATTAGCAGTATCCGTATAGACGAAAATAGTGTTTTTCATTCCCACAAACGCCGTATAATTTGTATTGCCAATCACCATATTTCCATTGGGATCAACAGGATGTCCCGTTGCCACTAAATAGTCGTACACCGATTCGAAAGAACCCAAGTCCGACCATGAAAATTCAGACACGACCACTTTTATCTTTTTACTGCGCTCCATTACCGCATAATCAATACTGATGGATGGTATATCCATGGATAAAGCCAAATCTAGATTTCCATTGCTGTTGTTGTCCCATGCAATTTTAGATTTTTCATAGACTTCCGGATTATAGGTCTTTAATTCCTCCAGAAAAATGCCTGCTTTGAAACAAAACATCCCGCTGTTCCATAAAAAATTGCCTTTAGAGATAAATTCCCTCGCGGTAACTTGGTTTGGTTTTTCCCGGAAGGAAACCACATCCTCACCCTTGCGCTCAATATACCCGTATCCCGTTTCTGGTTTCGTCGGAATAATACCGAAAGTAACAATAAAACCGTTAGAAGCCTTTTCTACTGCTTCCTGAATCGCCTTATTATAGTGTTCCATATCGCCTATAATATGATCCGAGGGCGTCACGATTAAAATAGCCTCCGGATCAGAAGCTAGTGCAGCAAAAGCGATGGCTGCAGCCGTATTTCGCGGAGTAGATTCAACAATATCGATATATGGAGTATTGGATTTTTCTAGAACGTGCCGACTTAAATGACAGTTATCACTATTTCCCACAACCATAATCTGGTCCACCAAAGTACGATTGCGCTCCACGGTCATTGCAAATAACGATTTACCTTCAAATAAATCTAAATATTGTTTGGGTTGACTTTTGCGAGATAGCGGCCACAATCGGCTTCCCACTCCTCCGGTAAGGATTACATGTGTTACTGCAGGCTGTTTTTTCATAGTGTTTTTTGTGCAATTAGTGCTTATAAGTGATTTGACGCCTCGATTTGGGGTTTACAAAACAGCCTATTGGCGACTATTCTAATTATATTTTTATTTAGACAGGAATCAAATTAAATTCCCTTTTTTTCTTTCGCTTCTTTTTTAAAGTTTCGAGTTAATGACTTAAAAACTTAGTATGAAGACTACTAAACGCAAACTTCTTTGCTGTAATGACTTGAATACTTTAGAGTACAGTGAGAGGATGAAATGTTTGAATTTTAGAACATAAACACGCCCCTAACCTCTATAGCTCCACTTTTCACCACTCAGCATTCACTAAAAAACACTACTTCTCTTTCATCAGTTCTTTCTCTGTGACTTCTTTTCGCAAGCTGCTACTTGAAAAGCGATGGTCTCGTATATTAAAAAAAAGCACGATCCCTTTTTCTTCACAGTAGTTTCGTCCCGTAAAATTCTTGTCTTTATATTCATCTCCTACGATGCGGACATCAATTTTGAACGCACGTAAAATATCCTCCAGATCTTGCTCTGTTGCATAAGGAACTATTTCATCTACATGCTTACAGCCTTTGAGTTGAATATAGCGTTCAACCACAGATTGGGTAGGCCTGTTTTTTTCAGGACGATCGATAGTAGGATCTGTTTGCAGTCCCGCAATTAAATAGTCACACTGTCCTTTTGCTTCCTCTAACATTTTGATATGTCCGGCATGCAACAAATCAAAAGCACTGAATGTTATCCCTATTTTCATGTTTTCTACTATTATGGTTTGAGTCCGAACGGTACTATTTACAATCTCCCATCGACTGCATCCCCTAAAACTCCTTTTACATCATACAACACACTAGTTTCTTTTTGTAACTGTGACAAATCTATCGCTAAAAAGGCAGCATGCGCCACTCCTAACACAATGGCATCAAATTTATTATTGGGCACTGTAGCGGTTGTTTCTAATTGGTATTCGTGTTGTACTTCTGATGGGTTTGCCAAGGGATCATAAATGGTGATGACAATGCCATAATCCGCTAACGCAGTGATTACATCCACAATTTTGGTATTGCGCACGTCGGGACAGTTTTCTTTAAAGGTGATGCCCAGCATTAAAAGTGCCGCACCATTTATAGAAATGCCCTTTTTGATCATCAATTTTACAATTTGAGACGCTACATATTCTCCCATACTGTCATTTAGGCGTCTTCCTGCTAATATAATTTCAGGATGATATCCAAATTCTTGTGCGCGTTGTGCCAAATAATAGGGATCTACCCCAATACAATGTCCGCCCACTAATCCGGGTTTGAAAGGCAGAAAATTCCATTTGGTGCTCGCTGCTTCCAAAACGGCATGCGTATCAATATTCATTAAATTAAATATCTTGGCCAATTCGTTTACAAACGCTATATTGATATCGCGCTGTGAGTTTTCAATTACTTTGGCGGCTTCGGCCACTTTTATACAAGGAGCCAGATGTGTTCCTGCCGTAATAACAGATTGGTATAATTCATTCACTTTTATTCCGATCTCCGGCGTGGAACCAGAAGTCACTTTCAGAATTTTCTCGACCGTATGTTCTTTGTCTCCGGGATTAATTCGTTCCGGGGAATAGCCGGCAAAAAAATCAACATTGAATTTTAATCCTGAAAATTTTTCTAATACAGGCACACATTCTTCCTCAGTTACACCAGGATAAACAGTGGATTCGTAGATAACGATATCTCCTTTTTTTAAAACCTTTCCCACCGTTTCAGAAGATTTGTACAAAGGCGTTAAGTCTGGACGATTATTTTTGTCTACCGGAGTTGGCACCGTGATGATGTAATAATTGCAATCCGCAATAGCAGTGCTTTCTGAAGATACTATTAATCCGTTTGTAGCTGACGATTTTTCGACTGCGCTCTGCCTCTCGACTGCGCTCGAGGTGACAAAACTTGAGACTAATACCTTGCGTAATACTTCATCCGAAATCTCCAGTGTAGTATCCGTGCCTGATTGTAAGGATGCTACCCGAGAGGCATTGATATCAAATCCCACAACAGCATATTGAGTTGCAAATAATCGAGCCAATGGAAGTCCGACATACCCTAATCCAATTACCGCTATTTTTATACTTGAATTCATTTTTTTTTAAACAATTACAATTGAATTGTACATTTTAACCTACCGCTTCGCGACTTCAACTCACATTAATGAGCTGAAAAAGTCATAGATAATAGAGGCAAATATAACTAGAATATGTTGCCGTTTTATTTTTTATTTCTCCTCTGAAACACAAGAAAACATAAAAAAAGACACAAATAACTAGCAATCAATACAAACCATTTGCGAAATCCATTTAAACCCAGATGAAAAATCACCTAAATCAGTGACTAAAAAAGAAGCCCTACCAAACCGACTTTAACTATACCGTACCATACTATAAATGTATCGTCTTTTTGTTTTTTGATAAGAACGGATATTTCCTTTTGAACCAGTAAGGCATTACGGTTTGTTACCCTTAAAAACTTACTTTTATTCCCGTTGCGTGTAATTATACCAAACGTCAGTTCGAGTGCGAAGCGTATCGAGAACCGTTTTTAATTTAAAATTTTCTTGTTCTCGATACGATCCCGCCCAAAAGCAGGATCACTCGAACTGACGGAAAATTATCATCAAAAATTAATTATACCCAACAGCTTAACTTTCTTACTTTTCTTACTGGCTAAAAAATCAATCCTAAAATGAACCCTTTCATCAGGACCCTGTTCTTTACACTGTATCGATAAAACTTTTTTCGGTTCTGTTAAAAATCAAAACTCCCACTAAGAACACCAGTACCGTAATCAAAAAGGTATATCCCAATCCCAAAACAGATATGTGTCCAACATCCAGCAGCATGTATCGTGTCGTTTCGATCACATACGCCAAGGGATTGTAGGTTATCAGCCAGCCGTAATCCGGCAATTTTTCTTTGATGAGTGCCATTGGGTACATCACGGCGGACAAATACATCAATAATTGCACTCCAAAACCAACCAAATTACTAAAATCTCGGTATTTAGTGACTAAGGAAGAGATAAACATTCCCAGTCCCAATCCTAAAACTCCCATCATAACGATCAGTAGTGGAAAAAACAAAGTCGCTGTATTCATCCCTATGGCAGCTCCTTGGGTATAATAATAGCCGTAAAAACAAATGAATATAAAAAATTGAATTCCAAACTTCAATAAGTTGGAAACAACAATAGACAGCGGTACAATAATGCGAGGGAAATATACTTTCCCAAAGATACCTGCATTACTGCCAAAGGTATTCGAGGTACCATTGAGACAGGCCGTGAAGTAATTCCAAACGGTAATCCCGGCCAAATTAAACAAAAAAGGCGGCACGGTTCCGGTATTGATGCCCGCAACATTATTGAAAATAATAGTAAAAGTAATGGAGGTAAACAGCGGTTGTATAAGGTACCAAAGTGGCCCTAAAACCGTTTGCTTATAGACGGTCACCACATCCCTTTTTACAAAAAGCAGCAGCAAATCTCTATACTGCCACACTTCCTTCAGGTTAAGGGAGAAAAATTTATTTTTAGGTGTTATTTCAAACAGCCAAGTGGTGTTTTTTTGTTCGGAATGGTTCATTGGTTCATGCTAAAATGCTACTTTTTGTTGTTCTTTCCGTGCGAAAAAAGCTCAATTTTCTACTGCTAAACTCAATTGAATTCTTACGAAGCAAATATAAATAATTTGCATTAAGTATTGTTTAAAAAACAACTTGTTCACATAATTCTTTTTTGCTGCGTCAGAATCGTGCGGAACAGTAGCGCCACTTAAATGGTTCTCCAGAAACACTTTCTTTGCTTGCGAATCCTGCAACACACCCGCGCCATTCCATGCAGGAACGGCATTTATCAATCGGATTACGGTGGTGGCAATTTATTGACTGGAAACATTCGTGAACATCATGTGTAATTATACCAAACGTCAGTTCGAGTGCGAAGCGTATCGAGAACCGTTTTTAATTCAAAATTTTCTTGTTCTCGATACGATCCCGCCCAAAATCGGGATCACTCGAACTGACGAGTATGATCATCAAAAATCAATTACAATTGCATGGGTACTTCCATCAACAGGATTTCGGCACTAGCGGAATTAGCGGTAATTTTAATAGCATTGGTGTCCCAGATTCCTACTCCGTCTCGCTCGTTTAAAGCAATGTTTCCTATGGCAAAATCGCCTTTCAAAACAAAAGCGTAGATTCCGTTTCCGGGTTTTTTTAATGCATACGTGGCAGCAAAATTCTCGTCGAATTTCCCTATATGAAACCACGCATCTTGATGAATCCAGACACCTTCATCCTCAGGATTTGGGGATAGAATTTGTTGGAGCTTATTGTGACGGTCGTTCAAATCTAAAGTAACTTGATCATAACGAGGCGTTACATTTTTTTTATTTGGATAAATCCAAATCTGCAAAAATTTAACCAGCTGGTCTTTATTTTTATTGTATTCGCTGTGAAAAATTCCGGTACCGGCACTCATGGCCTGAATATCCCCTTCCTTGATTACGGTAGTATTGCCCATACTGTCATGGTGTTCTAAATCGCCTTCGAGCGGAATAGAAATGATTTCCATATTGTCATGCGGATGTTTCCCAAAACCCATCCCCTGATTGACTCTGTCATCATTGAGCACGCGCAATACGCCAAAATTCATTCGCTCCGGATTTTGATAATTCGCAAAACTAAACGTATGATAGGATTCCAGCCAACCGTGATTGGCATGACCCCGCGTGTTTCCTTTGTGCAAAACAAAATGCGTAAGTACTCCTTCTGTATTTTTATCTGTATTTTCCATTGTTCTATTCTTTAAAATATAATGCAAAGGTGCGTCAAAAAAAAGGCATTTGCATTGAACCAGGACAAGAAATTAAAAATTATGAGACCTTAAAGTTTTGTCATTTTGGCTCTCACTTTACTTAAAAACTCAGCCGAAATCCCTAGATAAGAAGCAATGTAATGCTGGGCAACGCGCTGCGATAGTGTGGGATACTGTTCCAGAAACTCTATGTATTTTTGGGTCGCTGTTTTAGAAATAGTATGAAACAAACGGTCTTGCGTAACGGCCAGACTGCGCTGCATCAGGATGCGGAACGCGCGTTCAAACTTTGGTGCTTTGGCAAATAATTCTTCTTTTGCTTCCGGGCTGAACAGCAAAAAATCACAATCTTCCAATGTTTCGATATACACACGGCTTGGTGCATCTTCGTATATACTAAAAGAAATATCGCTCACCCACGAATTCTCAAGGGCAAATTGCAGAATAACTTCAAAACCATTGTCGTCAATATAATATTTCCGGACACAACCTTTGATGACAAAAGCTTCAAAATGGCACATTTCGCCTTCCTGAAGTAAAACCGTTTTCTTAGCAACGGTTTTATATTCCAGCAAAGAATTGAAAATTTCTAATTCTTTGGGTTCAAAAGTGACATAACGACTTATGTTTTTATTAATTTGGGAATACAATAGTTTCTCGTTTAGAATTTAAAGATAGCTAAATACCCTTAAAAAATGACTCGTAAATATATTAAATTAGCAAGATTTCCTCAAAAAACAAAATCTGCTCTCGATTAAATTCCTATTTTTGTTCCAATAAAAACATAATAAAAAAATTTATGCTCATTATAGGAATTGCAGGTGGTACAGGAAGCGGAAAAACAACCGTTGTACATCAGATTATGAATGAATTACCACAGACAGAAGTTGGTATTATTTCACAAGATTCATATTACAAAGAAAATCACGGACTCTCCTTTGATGAAAGAGCATTGATCAATTTTGATCATCCCCGAGCCATTGATTTTGAGTTGCTAGTGGCCCACCTCAAAGAATTAAAGGAAGGAAATAACATTCACCAACCCGTTTATTCCTTTGTAACCCACAACCGGTCTGACGATACCGTTTTTACTCATCCCAGAAAAGTGATGATTGTAGAAGGAATTTTAATCTTGGCCAATCCCGAATTAAGAGAATTATTTGATGTAAAAATATACGTTCATGCCGATTCTGACGAACGATTAATCCGACGCATGAAACGCGATATAATGGAACGTGGCCGTGACATGAATGAAGTCCTTAACAGATACCAAACCACATTAAAGCCAATGCACGAGCAGTTCATTGAACCAACCAAGGCATTTGCGGACATCATTATTCCAAATGACAAATACAACACAGTAGCCATTGATGTGGTGCGCGCAGTAATAAATCAAAAAATTCTGTGATTTAGTTGTAATTTTAACAGAATAAGTATTAGGAGATATTTCCCGCTTTCCGTTGCAATCTTTTAGTAGGTGAATCTTCCTTCGTCAGTATCACCTACTAAAAGGATTTCCACTATAATCGGGGCTAAAAAAAATAAAAAAAATGACAAATCCATATAAAGACAAACCTTGGTTTAAATTCCTGAGCAACAAATATGTCTGGGTCCTGTTGTTCTTTTCGTCTTGGATGATTTTTCTGGACAACTATTCGTATTTTGATCATCGCATTTTAGACAAACAAATTGAAGATCTGGAAGACAATGCAGAATATTACAAAGACGAAATAAAAAAAGACAAAGAGAATATCAAACAATTAAATAATTCCGAACAAATAGAAAAATACGCCCGAGAAAAATACTATATGAAAAAAGATAGTGAAGACATTTACATCATCGAATTTGAAGGCGACACGATTCAAAAATAAAATCCCATTCCCAACCATTCCCAAAGGGAAGAGAGTGTACAATTTATAGTAATTATTAAAAACAGAACACCAAGTTTCGGTTCCCTCTCCTATGACGAGGACTGGAGTGAGGAAAATGACTAACAAAATGGATACAAACCTTTTCGATGATTTCAACCCCATTTCCTCCAAACAATGGAAACAAAAAATCCAATTTGAACTCAATGGAGCGGATTACAATGAAACCGTAGTTTGGAATTCTCCGGAAGACATTCAGGTAAAACCTTTTTACCACAAAGAGGAGTTTACAAAAGTATTCCCCGTTTCCACAAAAGCAACAGAATTTAGAATTTGCCAAAATATATTTGTCTACGACCTTGAAAAATCAATAGAACGGGCATTAGACACATTGAATCGCGGGGCAGACAGCCTGCGCTTTACAATAGAAAACGAATCAATTAACGTTACCGATCTATTGGAAAAATTGCCTTTAGAGAACGTTACCGTTTATTTTAACCTGGGATTTATTTCAATCGATTTCGTCAAAAAAATTGATGTTTTCGCCAAGAAAAGCAACACTGTAATTTTCTGTAATCTGGATCCTATAGGACAATTAGCCAAAGATGGAAACTGGTTTACAACGAAAGAAAAAAGCAATTTTGACACCCTGAATTTGCTTTCGGCAGCAACAACATCGGTATCGCTACTTAGTATCAACGCTGCGTTGTATCAAAATGCCGGTGCCACTATGGTACAGCAAATTGCTTATAGTGTGGGACAAGCCAATGAGTATTTCAATAGAATTGACGCCATAAATACACCTATTGTTTTTGAAGTGGCCGTAGGAACAAATTACTTTTTTGAAATTGCAAAACTACGAGCGTTGCGCTTGCTTTTTAATCTGATTGCCAAGGAATACAACCATACTTTAGCGTGCAACATCATCGTTTCGCCTACCAAACGTAACAAAACATTATACGATTACAATATAAATATGTTGCGTACCACAACTGAATGTATGAGTGCCATTATTGGAGGAGCGGATGCTATTGCCAATTTACCTTATGATGCTTTGTACCACAAAGACAACGAATTTGGCGACCGCATAGCGAGAAACCAATTGTTGATCCTCAAAAATGAAAGTTATTTTGACAAAGTCAACAATCCGGCAGACGGCAGTTATTATATCGAAAACCTAACCAATCAAATAGCGGAAAAAGCATTGGCTTTATTCAAAGACATAGAGGCAAATGGCGGTTTCCTGAAACAACTTAATGACGGAATCATCAAAAGAAAAATTCAGGAAAGTGCGGATACCGCGCAGGAACTATTTGATTCTGGGAAAGAAATTTTATTGGGAACAAACAAACATCCTAACAAACAGGATAAAATGAAACACGATTTAGAATTGTTTCCTTTTGTAAAAGTCAAACCAAGAAAAACCTTGATTACACCCATAATCGAAAAACGTCTGGCAGAAAAAACGGAACAGGAACGATTGGATCTTGAATAGTAAGCCCGACGCTGTTATTTAATACCATTGGAAAAGAGTATATTTACTTTGCTAAAAACATAAAATAATGGAACCCATAAGACAAATCGTTAAGGTGAAAAATCACAAAATAAGCATCACACTGCCGAATGATTTTAATGCTGATGAAGTTGAAGTGATTATTCTTCCAAAGTCGAATACTTTAGAAATCCCTCAATGGCAAATGGACCAAGTTAGAGAAAGAACTGAGAAATATCTTAAGAATCCATCTTCAGCTCAAGATATTGATGATTTTCTAAAAGATATTGACGGTGGGTTATAAAATTGTAATTGTAGAGGAAGCTAAACTTGATTTCAAAACAGCTTTGGATTGGTACAAAGGCATTCACCCTAAATTGGGCGATACGTTCTCCAATTCGTTCAAGGAAAGTTTAAAAATAATTAAGTCAAATCCATTACTTTTTCAAATAAGATATGATAAGACCAGAGTAGCTTTAATTGAAAATTTTCCATACTTAATTCATTTCAACAGCTACGAGAACATAATTGTCATTACAGCTATTTTTCATACTTCAAGAAATACTGAAATATGGACTGAAAGGAATTAAAATTTCAAAAAACTATAATCTTTGTACTAAACAAATGAAAAGAAAAGATTTACAACACATACAATTAAAAAGTACAGCGCTAAAAGTCGAGCATGAAAATGCTGTGTCTGATGCATTTCTAACTGCAGAAGGAATAGAAGTAAAACCTACGTATTCAGAACAAGATATTAAGAATCTTACTCATCTTGATTTTGGGGCTGGTTTTGCTCCCAATTTACGCGGCCCATACACCACAATGTACGTCCGCCGACCATGGACGGTGCGTCAATATGCCGGATTTTCAACTGCCGAAGAAAGCAATGCTTTTTACAGGAGGAATCTGGCTGCGGGTCAAAAAGGACTATCCATTGCTTTTGATTTACCCACACACCGCGGCTATGATTCCGATCATGAGCGCGTAGTGGGCGATGTGGGGAAAGCAGGAGTTGCCATTGACTCCGTGGAAGACATGAAAGTATTATTCGACCAAATTCCGCTTAATGAAATGTCCGTTTCTATGACAATGAATGGCGCTGTTTTACCTATTATGGCTTTCTATATTGTCGCCGCCGAAGAACAAGGCGTAGCACCCGAGTTGCTTTCCGGTACAATACAAAATGATATTCTCAAAGAGTTCATGGTCCGTAATACCTATATTTATCCGCCAACGCCTTCGATGAAAATCATTGCTGATATTTTTGAATTTACCAGCAAAAAAATGCCCAAATTCAACTCGATTTCCATTTCTGGCTACCACATGCAAGAAGCGGGAGCCACGGCTGATATTGAACTGGCGTACACGCTGGCCGATGGATTGGAATACATCAGAACTGGATTAGCAACCGGAATGAAAATTGATGAATTCGCCCCACGACTGTCCTTTTTCTGGGCGATTGGAATGAACCATTTTATGGAAATTGCCAAAATGCGAGCAGGAAGAATGATCTGGGCAAAATTAGTAAAGCAATTTGAACCAAAAGACGATAAATCATTAGCGTTACGAACCCATTGTCAAACTTCGGGATGGAGTTTAACCGAGCAAGATCCCTTTAACAATGTGGCAAGAACCTGTATTGAAGCAGCAGCAGCAGCTTTTGGAGGCACACAATCTTTGCATACCAACGCCTTAGATGAAGCAATTGCGTTACCAACAGATTTCTCGGCCAGAATTGCCAGAAACACACAACTTTATTTACAAGACGAAACTAAAATTACCAAAACGGTTGATCCTTGGGCAGGTAGTTATTATGTAGAAAGTCTGACAAATGAAATTGCTGAAAGTGCCTGGAAACTCATTCAAGAGGTAGAAGAACTGGGCGGTATGACCAAAGCTATTGAATCCGGAATTCCGAAACTTAGAATCGAGGAAGCAGCAGCCAGAAAACAAGCGAGAATAGACAGCGGGCAGGATATTATTGTGGGCGTTAACAAATATAGATTAGAAAAAGAAGACCCTTTACAGATTTTGGATGTGGACAATCAAATGGTCCGCAAGCAACAATTGGAACAATTAGACCGAATCAAAGCGACCAGAGCTACTGAAAAAGTGCAGGAATCGCTGAAAAAATTAATCCTTTGTGCGCAAACTGGTGAAGGAAATTTACTGGAAATAGCGGTTGAAGCCGCTCGAAACAGAACTACGCTGGGAGAAATCAGCGATGCGCTGGAAACAGTTTTTGGAAGATACAAAGCACAAATTAAATCCTTTAGCGGTGTGTATAGCAAAGAAATAAAAGACGACAAAAGCTTTGAAAAAGCAAAACAACTGGCAGATGAATTTGCAAAGAAAGAAGGACGTCGCCCTAGAATCATGATTGCCAAAATGGGACAAGATGGTCACGATCGTGGCGCTAAAGTGGTGGCTACCGGGTATGCTGATGTAGGTTTTGATGTTGACATTGGCCCCCTTTTTCAAACACCAGCCGAAGCGGCCAAACAAGCGATAGAGAATGATGTGCACATCCTGGGAGTTTCCTCACTGGCGGCAGGACACAAAACGCTGGTACCACAAGTTATTGCAGAACTTAAAAAATACGATCGAGAAGATATTATGGTCGTGGTAGGTGGCGTAATTCCGGCACAAGATTATCAGTTTCTATTTGATGCCGGTGCGGTTGCCGTTTTTGGCCCTGGCACAAAAATCAGTGAAGCGGCTATTAAGATATTAGACATTTTAATGGACAGTTTCGACTAAAACCACAGCCTATTATTTTGACTCAAAATTTAAGAACATCAATCGAAAGACTGGTGTTTTTTGTTTTAAATCAGATGCCTATCCGCTAAACGGACTACGTTTACAAAACAGAACTATTTCTAAAAAAGTTAGCTATGAATTACACTAATTTTTACCATTTTTTTTAAAATAAGTAATAACCATGGTATAATGTCGTATTTTAAAATCAAGATAAAATTATGTAACAATATGATTTAAAGCTGTTTTACTTAAAGTTAATTCTTTTGACTTTACGACTTTTAAACTTTCGACTTACTTATTGATAAACATTAAATTAAATATTTAAAAAAATAACACGTCTTACCTTTAGTCATTTATTACAAGTAACCCGTTGGGGGTAATTAGTTTTTGATGGGAATTTTCGTCAGTTCGAGTGATCCCGCTTTTAGGCGGGATTATATCGAGAACTAGAAAATTAGTATTAAAAACGGTTCTCGATACACGTCACTTCGAGTGCGAAGCGTATCGAGAAGCTTTGTTCCGTTTTACTCCACAAAAACACTTATTATTTTGCTTCTTTTAAGCATTGCAATCGTATCAAATGTTCAAGAAACGGAGAAAGCAAAAATCAAAAATAGAAGGAAACCATCAATTTGGTGGTGCGTCCCAATAGAGAAATCCTTAAGGCTAAATAATTCGACTATGGGATAAAAGAAAAGAGGCCGTCAAATAATGACAGCCTCTTTTTTTAGAATAAAAAAGGAATTAAATGTTTTTTGCCTTTGCATTATTATCCGCAATAATACACGAAGTATCATACCCGCCAAACATTTTCATATAGCTTTTTATAGAACTACCATAAGCGTCTCTAAAATTTCGTTTTCCTTTATTTTTAAAATATTTTTTTACAGAGCCTGCTCCGCCAAGGTGAGCTGCCGCTAATATCCCGGATTCGGTAACGAATATTCCGTTTAATATAGTGCCTTCGTATTTTTCAATTTCTCTTTTCAGCTCCCATTTGTTTTTCGCCAGTAGCGCTAGAAATGCTTTTTCCTGTAATTCAGGACTATTCAAAAAGGCAGACCGATTATAGACTCCAACCGATTTAAGTGTCTCAATACCAAACTGATATTTTCCCATATATCCGAGGGAGTTCACTTTTTTGTATTTACTTTCGGATTCTCTATATCCAATAGCTTCTTTAAAACCGATAAAGAAATTTCCGGTAAAAGGAATGTTTAATTTGGTGTATTCATTTTGTTCTTCAGAAGGAAATAAGTAGTGTGCTCCCTCATCTTCATTAATAAGAAACCAAGGACTGGTTTCTAGGTTAAACGGTTTAAAACCTGAGCTTAAAAAAACTGTAATCACAGTCAGACCTGTGTAAAAAGACCACTTCTTAATCATAAATTGTTTTTCTTCAAAACGCTGTCCCGTTAAGAAATTTCTATGCGCAAAGATACAACAAAAATAACAAGTCTGATAATCAAGTAGTTAAACTTTTTTAAAAATAAATTAAGTGGTATTTTATATCGTTAAAACGCACGAATTCAATTGTAGGTGCCGGAATTTTAACCGTGTTCAGAACGGAAAAAACAGTCTTTAAAAAATGGGACTGCGTCTTTATTTTCGTCAGATCAACATCAATACTCAAATAAAACTGTCGGAATCTTTGTGGATTTGTGGTTGAAAAAGCGTTATTATCGCTATTTCCGGTCAGCATTCCTTCGGCTCCGTAACCCAAAGCTACATTTAGCCATTTTGGAATCTTGGAGCATTTTGCAAAAGAGTGCAAATTAACAGAAAGCCAATAGGTTTGACCATTATAGTCTTTTAAAATTTGCTCTGTAAAAGAACTGCCCAAAACTTCCGGTCTGTAATTGGCATATTGGGTGGTATGAAAAGAGAATTTAGGGGTAATACGCTGTTCATTCCAGATTAATTCCTGAGAAACGTATAAAGCTGTCCCGGAAGCATTGGCAATTATATCGCCATAGGAGGCACCCCACGCAGCAGAATATCCATCCAGAACCTCAACGGCGGTAAGAAATGCAAAGCCCAAGCCGGCTCCGTATAGTAGCTGATTTTTTTTAGAAGCCCCACTCCACTGCAGCATTTGGGCACCAAGACGTCCCAGATGATACGAAGAAAATACATGCCCAGATTTGTCCATCTGTAGCCAATCAGTATTGTCATTTATAAAATGAAAATCAGATTTGGGATAATCAGCGTACCAAAGTTGGTTTAAACCGATCAGCGTTCCTGCGGTCAAAGCACCTTCAGCAACAAACACCCCTTTTTGCTTTTTCCTATTCAAAGAATCGGAGGGTTTAAAAAAAGATTCCGCACGCTCTTGGGCAAATACAGTTTGGAAACCCACTAAAAATAAAAATAAAATCCCTTTTTTTAATCCCAAAACTATCTTTTTACGCCTTGGCTGTTGATCCAATCCGAATATTTTTTGGCGTTTTTATTGTGTTCCGTTAATGTGGCAGCAAACTCATGGTATCCAAAACGTTCCACGCTGGCACAAAAATAAATAAAATTGTTTTTCTCAGGATCCAAAACCGCTTCCATGGCTGTAATATCAGGCATAGCGATAGGTCCAGGAGGCAGTCCTACATTCATATAGGTATTATACGGATGTGCCATTGTCAAATCTTTGTAGAAAACCCTTTTGATAACCTGATCAAAATCGTTTGCTTTTTTCTTTATCGCAAATATTACCGTTGGATCTGCCTGCAATGGCATTCCCGTTCGCAACCGATTGAGATACACGCCGGCTATTCTTGGTCTCTCGTCTTTTTTTACGGATTCTTTGTGAACAATTGAAGCCAGAATAGTCGCTTCGATGGAAGTAAGTCCCTGTTTTTGCGCTTTGGCAACTCTTTCCTTGTTCCAAAAATTACGGTATTCCTTAATCATTTTATCACGGAACTTTTCAGCGGTAGTGTTCCAATAAATCTCGTATGTATTTGGAATAAACAGTACCAAAACAGTCTCTTCATTGAACCCGTTTTCTTTCAAGAAAATAGAATCTTTGAAGGAAGTCAGTAATGACAAGCTATCCGCTTCAATTTGTGAACCTACACGCCCGGCTAAATTCTCAATACGTTCCTGATTATTAAAAGCCAACTTTACTGCTGAATTAAGACGCAATGTTTTTACCAGTTCATAACTGTTCATTCCCTTTTTGAATAAAAAACGCCCCGGAATTACATTATCAGAATAGCCTCGTTTATTGGCCACCATCTCAAAACGATCCAAGTTTTCGACATACGGAGCAATTATTTTTTTGACCTCTTCGTAATTGGAATCCGTTGGCACGTACACGTACACTTCGTTCTCTGAGAATTTGGTGTTAGAAGAAAAAATTTGGCGCAAAATAACCAATCCGTATAGCATCAGTATTCCTATTAAAACAACAGCGGTAATGGTAATAATTTTCTTTAAATTCATATATGGTATTTTTATTGGAAAAGTAGTATTTTTAACTTTAGTTTGAAATTATGATGAATTAAAACTACATTTTTTAAAATTTAGTATTGATCAATTGAAAAACAGCTTCGTCTTTATAAATACCATTCACAAAAGTCCACTCCTTTTTGACTCCTGTCATTTTGAATCCAAATTTAGTAAAAAGCGCTTTACTAGCTTCATTTTCGGTTCCAATATTTGCATATAACTGGTGTAAATTTAGATTATAAAAAGCATATTCAATTAATAATTCCAAAGCTTCGGAACCAATATTCTGTTTTCGATTTTTGCTTTTTTGAATGACAATACCTACTCCCGCCCTGTTATTCTTTGGATCAAAATCAAATAAATCGATCAAACCCAAGGCCGGGAAATCCTGATCCTGACAAATAGCCAATCGCAATTGCTTGGCTTCATAAATATCCTGATGGGCATTTTCTAAATATTGCTTGACTAAAAACCGGCTGAATGGCGTATGCGTATTGCTGACTTCCCAAATGCTCTGGTCGTTTTCTATGGCATATACAAACTCCAGATCATTGGGTTCTAATGCCCGAATGTAGATATTGTCTCCTTTTAATGTTTTCATTTTAAAATTAAGATTTTACTTAATTATTTTTATACCCTATTTTTTTTCTAGGTTCGGTATTATCTTTTTTGTCAATTAGTTCATCAAGATAATTAAACACAAGTTCTATATTTTTAGTATGATTGGAGAGTTTCTTTTTAATTTCTTCAATTTCTAATTTCATACTCATAGTATCGGTAAGCATCGCTCTTATTTTTGTGAAAACACGTATAATTTGAATATTTACTTTTATAGCAGTAGTGCTGTTAAGTACACTTGACAACATTGCGACACCTTGTTCTGTGAATGCCATAGGCATATACCTTGTTCCTCCCCAACTTGAGGTGCCAATTTGGCTCCTCAAATTATCGAATTCTAACTGATTAAGTTCAAACATAAAATCTTCTGGAAAGCGTTCTATGTTCCTACGAACCTGCCGCTTGAGTTGTTTGTTTTCTACCGCATAAAGTTCCGACAAATCTTTATCTAACATAACTTTTTGATCTCTTATCAAATAAATTTTACTGCTGATAATATCATCCGGAATCATAATTGCTTTAACCATATTTTCTACTTTGTTCGTGAAAATTATTTTTTAACTGAATAAAAATTAAATCCTTTAGCTTCCTAATTAAATAATAATTGTTCCTTTAAACACAAACTCTGCTGGTCCCTTCAGAAAAACATTAGTGAATTTTCCTTCTCCTTTATCAAAAGAAACGACTAATTTTCCACCTTCTACATTTAAATCGATCGAAGTAGCATTTGTTTTTCCAATAACGTTCATTGCAATTGCTACTGCTGTTGCGCCTGTTCCGCAAGAAAGTGTTTCATCCTCTACGCCTCTTTCATACGTTCGCATAGAGAAAGTGGCCTGGTCAATTTGTTTGACAAAATTGATGTTACTTCCTGCTTTCCCGTACAAATCTCCGTATCGAATAGCAGCTCCGTTTTCCTTGATATTGTAATTTTCCAGATCGTCTACCAGTTGTACATGATGCGGCGATCCCGTATTTAGAAACACATGATCTGTACTGACTTTTACGGCATCAACATCAATCATTTGTAATGATACCAATCCGTCATCGCCAATTGTGGCGTGATGCAAACCATCTGTGGCTATGAAAGTAGCTTTATTCTCAATTACCTGCAGCTTTTTGGCGAAAGCCACTAAACAGCGTCCACCATTGCCACACATGGAACTTTGGTTTCCATCGGAATTGTAATAAACCATTTTGAAATCGGTTACAGGATCATTTTCTAATAAAATAAGACCATCGCCACCTATCCCAAAACGTCTGTCGCACAAGTGCGCAATGTGTTGTGTATTCTCTTTTGGGAAAAAATTCAAACGATTATCAATCAGGACAAAATCATTTCCTGTTCCTTGGTATTTATAAAATTGTAGTTGCATTTTAATTTCTATTGTGTGCTACAAAAGTACGAACTATTAATGAAATGTTAATCATTGTTAAAGAGCGTTAAACTGTATTTTAGGAAGCTATTTTATTTTTAATTTTACAAGTAAATATCTTAATAAACGAATTTAATTATGAAATCGCCATGACAGAAGCTGTCGCAAACACCAATGAAGATCTGGCGATACCATATTCCTATAAAAAACAAATATTATCTACATATGAAAAAAATTTCAACTCTTTTTTTGGTTTCGTTGTTGAGTGGGGGAGTCACACTTGGCGCTTACAAATTATTATTTGATACCAATGGGTATTTTTCCAGTGAAAAAAATGCCTTGGTAACAGCTGCATCTGATTCGTATGAAACGAAAGTCGGACTGTCTCCCGAGATTCTTGATTTTACCGAGGCTGCAGAAAAAACAATTCATACGGTGGTACACGTAAAAAACGTCTCCCGCAGAACGATTACCAATCCTATTTTAGAATATTTTTATGGGTATAAAGGCGGACAATCCCAGGAACAAGTAGGAACGGGTTCCGGAGTAATCATTTCTGAGGACGGTTATATAGTGACCAATAATCACGTCATCAAAGGCGCATCAGAAATTGAAATCACCTTAAACAACAAAAAATCATACATGGCAAAACTTATTGGAACCGACTCTAAAATGGATATTGCCTTGTTGAAAATTGATGCGAATGAAAAATTACCGTATACTGTTTTTGCCAATTCTGATTCGGTGAAAGTGGGTGAATGGGTTTTGGCAGTTGGAAATCCGTATAATTTAACCTCTACGGTAACAGCCGGAATTGTTTCGGCGAAAGCCAGAGATTTAGGCACCAGCGGAATTCAGTCTTTCATACAAACAGATGCTGCGGTAAACCCCGGAAACAGTGGTGGTGCCTTAGTGAACACGCGTGGTGAACTGATCGGAATCAACACGATGATTTCCTCCATGACCGGTTCTTATGTAGGCTATTCGTTTGCGGTTCCTTCCAATATTGCCCGAAAAATCATTGAGGATCTCATGGAATACGGGAATGTACAACGCGGAATTCTTGGGGTTGAAGGAGGCGAACTAAATAGCATGACTTCTAAAGAACTGGGAATCAATCAAACACAAGGCTTTTACATTAATAAAGTTACCAAAAATTCAGGAGCTGAAAAATCAGGACTTGAAAAAGGAGATGTCATCATCAAATTAGACGAACTAAAGGTGGCTACTTTTGCGGATCTTTCCGGATACATCAATACGAAAAGACCCAATGACAAAATACAGGTTACCTATATCAGAGATGGAAAAACAAGAGTAGCTCCTGTAGTGCTTAGCAAAAATGAATTTTTCAGCGCCGAGTTTAAAGGCATCGAATTAGAAAATATTGAGGCTGCTGACAAGCAGAAATTCAAAATCGATTATGGCGTGCGAATCAAATCCATAAGCAGTCAAAATCTGAAGCAATACGAAGACGAGCTGGTGGGAAATATTATCTTGAGTATTGACAATGTCAAAGCTACGGATGTTGCAACGGTATCCCAACTTTTAAGTAAAAAAGAGGAAAACCAAACCATACGCATCGAAATGATTACTAAAAAGGGAGAAGTCATGCGTGTAATTCTCTAGCGCATTCTTGTTTAAAAAAAAAACAAAGCCATCTTGATATTTCAGGGTGGCTTTTTTATTTTTAAAATAAATCCAAAAATAGCTTACGAAATCGATTGAAATGGGTATTTTTGCGCCAAATTTAAAAAATACAATCCTTTATTTTCATTAAATTTTTAACATGGCAACTACAACTTTATACGAAAAGGAAGTTTCTTTTCAAGCCGACAGGCGACGTGCAGGAGTAAAACTGATTAAAATTATCAGCGATTTATGGTATGATAAATCCATTGAGATGGTTTTATTTAGAAACCCGCTAATCGACAGGAATGTTAGTGATATTATCAACCTGCATGAATATGCGGCTGAATTTGTAGGCAAACCCATTTCAGTATTTGATTCGGTTAAAATTGCAAAAGCGATTTTAGAATTGAATTTACCGCCTGCAAAATTAGACATTGGAAAACTGACGTACGAATATGGTTTAGAAGAAGATACATATCCTGACGCCAAGTATTTTGTCATTGACAAATTAAAAAATGCCAAAAACTCAGAGGAGATTCAACCAAAAGATGTGGTGCTGTATGGTTTTGGTCGCATTGGTCGTTTATTAGCCAGAGAATTAATGTCGAAAACCGGAAAAGGAAGTCAATTGCGATTGCGTGCCATCGTAACACGCGATAAAAATGATGCTAATTCTCTTGAAAAAAGAGCTTCTTTATTGCGTTACGATTCGATTCATGGTGATTTTCAAGGCTCCGTAACGGCTGATCCTGAAAATAATGCTTTGATTATCAACGGAACCACTGTACACATTATTACGGCAAACGGACCTGAAGAAATTGATTATACGCTTTTTGGAATTGATAATGCATTGGTTATTGACAACACGGGTGCTTTTACCACACACGAAGCACTAAGCTGCCATTTGGTTTCCAAAGGTGTGGAAAAAGTATTACTTACCGCTCCAGGAAAAGGAGTTCCTAATATTGTTCATGGCGTAAACCACAACGAATACAACCCGGATGAAATCAATATCTTTTCGGCGGCATCGTGCACTACGAACGCTATCACGCCAATCTTGAAAGCTGTTGAGGATACTTTGGGCGTTGTCAAAGGACATCTGGAGACCATCCATGCATACACAAACGACCAGAATCTTGTGGACAACATGCACAAAAAATACCGTCGTGGAAGAGCCGCCGCTTTGAATATGGTGATTACCGAAACGGGTGCCGGAAGTGCTGTTGCAAAAGCATTGCCTTCATTAGAGGGAAAATTAACGTCGAATGCCATTCGGGTACCCGTTCCTAATGGCTCTTTGGTCGTCTTGAATCTGGAAGTATCCAGAGAAACATCGCTGTTAGAAATCAATGCTATCATGAAAAAATATGCATTGGAAGGCGAATTAGTCGAGCAAATCAAATATTCGATGAATAACGAATTGGTTTCATCGGATATCGTCGGCACATCGCAGCCTGCCATTTATGACAGCAACGCCACCATTGTTTCAAAAGACGGAAAAAATATTGTGTTGTACATTTGGTACGACAACGAATACGGCTACAGCCATCAAGTCATTAGATTGGCTAAATACATTGCCAAAGTAAGGCGTTTTACGTATTACTAGCCTGCCGTTTACAGGTTGTGGATTTGCGATTGTAATTTTTTTTTAGTTTTAGTTTTAGTCCCCTTAGTTTTAAATTTGGAACAACCGCAACCCAGCCTGAATTCAATAGAAAATCTGTCCCGTTAGGAAAAACGAGACGGATTTTTTTGTTTCTATTACACCGAATTGGCACGCTGATGACGCGGATTTTTTATGTGTGTTAATTTGTCATTACTGTGTTGAATTGGCACGCAGATGACACGGATTTTAGCAGATTTTTTATGTGTGTTAATTTGTCATTACTGTATTGAATTGGTACGCTGATGACGCGGATTTTAGCGGATTTATGTGTGTTAATTTGTCATTACTGTGTTGAATTGGTACGCTGATGACGCGGATTTTAGCAGATTTTTACTGATTTTTTAAAAAGTCTTATTTGAAAATTCGATTTAACATCCGCAAATTCATAACTCATAATTAAAAAAACTATTCCTTAGCTTTTGTCAAATAATACACCGGAATACCAATCAGCATAATCAAAACACCCCAACCGCTTGTACTGGTTTTGGTATACAACAAGGCTATACAAATTGCTGTCGCGATAATTAGATACAGTGCCGGTAAAAATGGATATCCAAAAGCTTTATACGGTCTTTCGGCATCTGGCATTTTCTTGCGCAGAATAAATATTCCGAGAATAGTCAGAATATAAAATATCAAAACGATGATAACCACAAAATCCAATAAATCCCCATATTTCCCTGTCAAACACAACGCCGAAGCCCAGATACACTGCGCCCAGATAGACCAAGCCGGAACGCTGGCATGATTCAATTCAGCAGCTTTCTTGAAGAAAACACCATCTTGCGCCATCGTATAATACACTCTGGCACCGGCCATAATCAATCCGTTGTTACAGGCAAAAGTCGAAATCATAATCATCACCGCGATTATTAATGTTCCCACCGAACCAAAAATACGTTGCGAAGCCACAACAGCCACACGATCTGATTCGGCCGTAGCAATTTCATACAAAGGCACAACAGCCAAGTACATCAAGTTAGCCAAAATATAAATCACACTCACGATTAAGGTTCCTAAAAACAAACTCAATCCCACGTTGCGTTTTGGATTTTTTATTTCTCCAGCTATAAAAGTTACTCCTTCCCAAGCCACACTAGAGAACATTGAACCCACTAGTGCTGCCGAAATTCCTGATATCAACGCCGTTCCGCTAATAGGCAACCACGAACCCGTTTCCACATTCAGGGCTTGTGACGTCCAGACATTGTTCCAGTTCGCGTCCCAAACTTCTGCTTTGGCAGCCATAAAACCAAAAATAATCAAACCTGCCAACGACAGAATTTTGATAACCGTCAGAACCGTCTGTAAAATCTTAGAGTTTTTTACCCCACGGCTGTTGATGTAACTCAACAAAATTATCGTGAAAATAGACACAATCTGGGCGGCATTGAGTTTAAAATCCCCTATCTCATATAAAATATTCTTATCACTTAAAGGCGCGTATAAATAGGCGGCAAATTTAGCAAAAGCCACACCCACGGCAGCAATGGTACCGGTTTGAATAACCGCAAAGAAACTCCAACCGTACAAAAAACCCACCAGTTTCCCGTAGGCTTCCTTGATGTACACATACTGCCCGCCCGCTTTAGGAAACATCGCGCTCAACTCACCATAACTCACGGCAGCAATCACGGTAATCGTTCCTGTAAGCACCCACATGGCAATCAACCAACCCGCAGAACCCAGCTGTCGCACCATATCCGAGCTCACAATAAATATCCCGGAACCTATCATAGAACCCACCACAAGCATGGTTCCGTCGAGTAATCCTAATTCTCTTTTAAAATCGTCTGGTTTATGGTCTTCCATGTTTTTTTGGGTTTTGGGTTTTGGGTTTTGGGTTTTGGGTTTTGGGTTTTTAATTGGCTAAAGATATACTTTTTTTGGAAATTTCATAAAAAGGACAGAGAAAGTGACAACAAAGTGAATCGTGAAAAGTGAGTGGTGAGTGGTCAAGATTGAAGTTGTTCCTTTGGGCGTGACCCTGCACCAGCTTAGTCGTTCCTCCTCGCCACTTTGGGTCGGGCGGTACGCTGTATCTTTATTTTCTTAAAGAAAGAAAATAAAGGATGCCGCTTCCCTCCCTCACGCAAACCGCACTAACTATAACGTTTGTTTTTTTGTATAAAAACTGTAAGAAAATTTTAATATATTTGAAAGAATATAAAAAAAGACAAGCAATAGCGACAATCTACCTGATTTTGGGTGTATCGACGCTATTTTATAGCGAGTGTATACAAGTTAGTAGCAAGCCGTTGACGAAAAAACTCCGACTAAAGAACTGAATTGAAAATCAAAATTTTAAAAAAGTATTCTCAAATCGGGTTGCATTGCAGAAATAAATTAAAAAAAATATGGTTGGCGCAAGAGGAATTGACGAAATACTTAATGGAAAAGATAAAATAATCATTGGAACAATGTTATTATTTATTGTGATTTTAATGTTTCTCTTAAATCACTTTGGATATTTTGAAAACTCAAGAAGAGACAAAATTTTAAATGAAGAATTTAAAACAAGCGTAATCGGAAAATATGTTGACAAAAGTAATCATATGACGCCAAAACTTAAACTAGCTAATGGAAATGAAATGATAAATTATTTTCCAAAACATAACGTTGAACTGAATATTGGAGACAGTCTGATAAAGCGAAAAAGTTCAACTGATATGCAAGTTTACAGAAATGAGAAAATTATTTATAGCATAAATCTATTAGAAAAGTAAAAACTAAAACTGAAAGCAGAAAGCGGTAAATATTGCGCAAAAAAACATGAATAAACTAGAACTTTTCTGCCAACAGCTGTTTTGATATAGTGGGGTTTTAGTGGAATTACCGTTTCGCATCAACTTTTCTGCAAAGCAGAAAGTTGAAAGGTTACGAATTCCCCACCATCTCAAAGCAGCAAAACGTTACTGGCTAGTTATGCCGAAATTACGCAGGTAATTTCGATTTGAAAATAAGCAGTTGTTTCCGCAGAAAGTTTACAAAGCAGTTGGCGGTAATTTTAAGAAATTCGAGAGAATTTAATGACGTTTTAAAAAATATAAATTATGATAAAGTTTTGGTTAATTGCTATTTTTATTATTATTATTTCAACATATATATTGTGGAAATTAACTATGAAATCACAAAGAGAAGAAACTGGTGAACGAATTTGGAGATTTGGGAATGGAAGGTCTGTTTATTGGCGTATTCTAACTTTGTGCAGTTTTGGAATAACTGTTGTAATAATGCTTATTATGCATTGGATAGGAATTCCTATTCTGTAATTAAAAATATTTTAAATAAGCAATTTAAGCCCAAACCCGCTTTAGTACTAGAACAAAGCGTGAAAATTGGACCCGATCGCTCGGACATCTGATTTTTTCGGACAACGATTATATTAATCCCTCGGATATTTAATTTTCGGACAACGATAGGGCGGATTTGCAATCCGTGCACCCGATAGCGCTGATATGCCACAATAGTTAGCGCAGTTTTGTAAACTGTGCCCACAACATTAAGCAAATAACAAAAAATCGCTACAAAGTATAAAGCTATAACAACATAAGATGTTTGTTGAAATAATATAGAATGGGCTGGTCGTTATTTTTTAATACTTTGTGTGACTTATTTTATTTCATGAATAAACAGTCCGTTTTAAAAAAAAGAATTTTTAGTGTAGTTTAAATCACATAAGTAATAACTATGGTATAATGTCGTATTTTAAAATCAGGATAAAATCATGTAAAAATCTGATTTAAAGCTGTTTTACTTAAAGTTAATTCTTTTGACTTTACGACTTTTAAACTTTCGACTTACTTATATTCACTCAGTGACTACAAAAATACAGTTCGCTTGGAGGTTTTTATCCAGACCCATCGGAAAAACAACTGACCTTGGCACTAAGACTTGCGCGAAAGAGAAACCGAAAGAAAAGTCAAAAAAGAAAATAAAAAAAATGAAATTTAAACTTATAAATAATATTGACAAACTTGGAACATTTGGACTTTTTCTAACTGCAATTTTCTCACCTTGTTGTTTTCCTCTTTTTGCATTTGGAGCATCAGCACTTGGGCTTGGAAGTTTAGAATTATTCGGAGGTTGGACAATGTGGATTTTTCAAATAATGGTTTTGATTTCAATTATCGGAATATATATTTCGTATAGAAAACATAAATACTTCTATCCATTATTAATTGCAATTTCGAGCGGAATAATTATATTTTCCGGATATTATTTGAGTAAATCTGAAAATTCAACTTATTTAATGTATGCAGGAATGTTTGGACTTTTTATCGCAACAATTGGAAATTATTATCAAAATAAAATATACGTAAATTGTAAAACTTGTGGAATATATGAAGGAAAAACTGTTGAATTGAAATCGACAATCATATGTCCGAAATGTGGATACAAAAAAGACGAAATGATGCCGACAAATGCTTGTGAATTTTTCTACGAGTGTAAAAATTGTAAAACAATATTGCGACCATTAGAAGGAGATTGTTGCGTATATTGTAGTTACGGAAGTGTGAAATGTCCACCAATTCAAGTTGGAACAAGATGTTGCTAAAAACGAGAATAAATGAAATAAATTAGTTCTTCTTTCAACAGTTAGAGTTATGTGGCGTGGCACTAACAATGAAACTCGTTTTACACAGTCCATCCCATCCCCTTATTACGGGAGAATCCAGACCCTTCGGACGGATTTGCAATCCGAGCCCATAAAGAGAATGATTCAGCAAGAAATTATACTAGTTTAGAGAGTGAATTAGAAGTGGTTTTATTAGAATTATTATGATATTATTTACGGGCACGGATTAAAAATCCGCCTATCCTGGTTATAGGGACCCAAAAGCAGGAAAAATTTATATATATTTGGTAGCAGCCGCCCGCAAAATTAATATTCTAAATACTTAACTAATCCTATTTTATATGACAAAGCTTAATCTAATTATTCCACTCTTGATTTTGACTATACAACTAGTTAACGCACAATCAGTAGAAAGTTTAAAAATAAAAAAATACACACAAAAGAACGCAAACGAAATTATTACTGAATTCTCAGAATTTTTAAGTATCCCTAACGTAGCATCAGAGCCATTAAGCCTTCGTGAAAATGCTGATTTCATCATGTCAATGATGAATCGAAAAGGTATCAAAAATGTGCAGTTATTACATGGAAAAACTAAAAATATTCCGCCAGCCGTTTACGGTGAAGTTCTTATACCGGGTGCAAAGACAACTTTGATTTTCTATGCCCATTACGACGGCCAACCTGTAAATCCTGAACAATGGAATCAAAATCTGAGTCCTTTTATCCCAAAGTTATATACGGCAGCTATTGATAAAAACGGCAGTAACATTCCTTTCCCTTTAGATGGAAAATACAATAACGAATGGAGAATATATGCCAGAAGTGCTTCCGATGACAAAGCAGGAGTTGATGCTATTATAAATGCTTACGACGCCATTAATAAAAGCGGCTTAAAACCGAGTTACAATCTTAAATTCTTTTTTGAAGGAGAAGAGGAAAAGGGCTCAACACACCTAGATGAAATCCTACAAGAGAACGAAGCCCTTTTACAATCCGATTTATGGATAATATGCGACGGACCGGTACATCAGTCTGGGAAAAAGCAAATTTATTTTGGTGTTAGAGGAGATACAAACCTTTACTTTACGGTATATGCCTCAAAAAGGCCATTACATAGCGGACATTATGGTAATTGGGCTCCAAACCCAGCGATGATGCTAGCACAGCTGTTAGCATCAATGAAAGATAACAATGGTCGCGTGACGATAAAGGGGTTTTATGATGATGTAATACCATTAACACTATCAGAGAATAAAGCATTATTGACAGTTCCTTCTGTTGACGAACAGATGAAAACTGAGCTTGGTATAAATAGTGCTGAAATGCGAGATAAAACATTAAGCGAATCGATCAACCTGCCCTCTTTAAACATAAATGGTATGCAAAGTGGTAACGTAGGCAAAATGGCCTCAAATCAAATTCCAACTACTGCTACCGCTGTTATAGACCTGAGGTTAGTATTAGGGAACGACTGGGAAAGACAACAACAAAAAGTAATTGATCATATAATAAAACAAGGCTACTTCGTCACAAGCAACGAACCTACAGATGAAGAAAGAAATTTGTACCCTAAAATTATAAAAGTCATCCGTGATAAAAATGGAATAAATGCGCAACGCACCTCCATGGACTTAGCAATTGTCAAAAAGGTGATTTCTGCAGTTGAAGCCACAACAAAAGACCAAGTTGTACTGCAACCAACTATGGGAGGAAGTCTACCGTTATATTTATTTGAAAAATATCTAAAAACAAACACCATTTCCGTTCCAATAGCGAACCATGACAACAACCAGCATGCAGAAAATGAAAACATTCGACTTCAAAATTTGTTTGATGGTATAGAAACTATGGGGTCATTAATGCTGATAAAATAACTCTAAACGGTAGCTTATCATTAACTTAAATAATGTAATGAGAATACTTTTTAATCCTAATCACTCGGATATTTAATTTTCGGACAACGATAGGGCGGATTTGCAATCCGAGCCCAAAAAGAGAATGATTCAGCAAGAAATTATGCCAGTTTAGAGAGTGAATTAGAAGTGGTTTTATTAGAATTATTTTGATATTATTTACGGGTACGGATTGAAAATCCGCTATCGAAAGCAGTTTTGTAAACTGTGCCCACAACATTGAGCAAATAACAATCACAAATTTTTTAGAAGCTATAAACAAAATAGACTAAAGCACCTCGTTTTAACTATTATTGGAACCAATAAATAATTCGTAACTAATGAACCATCCGAACACCCAGAATTTAATGGATTCTGATACCTTTATTTTCTGCCTGGAAGCCGTTCCTAATACAGAAATTACCACCACAACTGAAGTGATTAAAAACTTAGAGCAATTGGCTTTTGAACAAGGTATAACCAGTATTTACAAAACCTGTGATACCATTGAGGGGTTAGAAGAAAGCTTAAATGCATTGCTTTATGACGACCATAATTTTAAAAATTATGAAATAATCTACTTAGTGATGCCAGGCGAAAGAAATACCATTTGTCTCAATGACTATTACTATAGTTTAGAGGAAATTGCAGAGCTTTTTGAAGGAAAAATGAAAGGAAAAATTTTACATTTTGCAAATGCAAAGGTATTGGACTTAAGTCCGGAAGAAGCACAATACTTTTTAGATATCACCGGAGCACGTGCCGTTTCCGGGTATGGAGCACCATCTAATACATTAACAAGCTGTGCCATAGACAAAGCTTTTTTTAGCTTATTTGAAGAGCAAGATAATGTTGTAGATATTGTTACCGAATTACATGAAAAGCACTTTGCCCTTTGTCAGCTACTCGATTTTAGATTGTATTATTAATCTTGATAGCGCTGATATACAATTAAAAGCGGGGTACCTATCTAATTTCATAAACGCCCGCATTAAAACGCCTACGGGTATTCAATTCATTCAGATCAAAAGCTAAATACACATTCCGGGGTTCAAATTTATTCTGGGTTTTGAACTATTAGATAAAGCCAAAAAACAGTACTCTAATTTCACAAAAAAAGTAACCTATTTAAACCAAAAATTCTAATTCTGCTTAATGGTCACTTCACGAAAGAGATTCGATTGTGAATAAGTGTTTAAAAAAGATTTATTTATTTGGCCCTCACACTCCATTCAAAATCCATTTCGGATACTTGAATTCCTTTTTCATCGGTTCCAATGGATTTCATCCAAAACGTTTGTCCGTCTCCTGTAGCAATGGTTTCTTGAATCGCCTTTTCTATTAAATGGCCGTCATTACAGGTAAAAGTGATTCTACCAGTAGCTTTCTTGGTAAAATTTCCTTTGTTATTCGCAACAAGCATCGAGATTTTTTTGCCGCTTTTTTGAATTTGAAACATTACTAAAGCACCCGTGGCAAGCTCTGCAGCCATGGCTTGCACGGCAAAATACATCGAGTTAAATGGATTTTGGTTTATCCAACGGTGTTTTACAGAAACTATACATTGGTTCTCGTCTATGGTTTTTACGCGTACGCCACAGATAAATGCCGAGGGTAATTTGAAAAACAAAAATTTATTAAGTTTAGAGGCTGTAAGTTTCATAGGTAGCTACTGTTTGTTTTTATGGGAATAGAGTGTCGCCATTCTGTATTATTCTTTGGATTTTGAATTTAGGCGCGTTTATTACCGCTAGGTTTTTTGCTAAATTACAAAAAAATACTATGCGTACATATAAAAATTGTTTGTTAATGTTGTGTTAATTTTTGGTACTATGCGTAACAAGATACTATCTTTTAGATATATATTTGCATAAGAAATTACTATATACTTTTAATCATGGAAACAACAACTGAAAAAAACATCGCGACATTTACGCATTTAAGTACTTTAACGCAGTATTTCATTCCTTTTGGAAATTATATTTTTCCAATAATTCTTTGGACAACCAAGAAAGAGGAATCTGAATTTGTGGATCACCACGGAAAACAAGTGTTGAATTTTCAATTGAGTTTATTGATCTACTCTTTGGTGCTGATTATGATTGCAATTCCTTCATTTCTTATTTCGGCTTTCAAAAATGTTTCTTTCGAATCATTGATACATCATAACGACATTACACTTTCGAATTTCAACCTTGAAGACAACATTGCACTATTAACGGTTGGATTAATTTGCGTTCTGATTTTCGGACTTTTGAAAGTGGCTGAATTCTTCTTGATTATTTATGCCTCGATTAAAACATCAAACGGAGAAAAATACAAATATCCAATAACGATTCCGTTCCTTAAATAAGGAAGCAGTCAGATTAAAAGAGAACAGACGTAATACATAGAGCGAACAAACTAGCCCTGATTGAAACGACATCCTTTACTTGCTTTCTTTAAGCAAGTAAAGATAAAGTGGAAAGCAGGAATAAGCTCCGAAAAAATAAAAAGAGAATCATGCAATACGAGATTGCTTCGTTCCTCGCAATGACAAATCATCACCCGAGCCAGAAAGGAGAACTGGCACGGCAATCAAAAAATGAACCGTTTAATCAACACTAAAATCAAAAAAAGAAATTATGAACATTGAAAACACAAAAGCCCAGATGCGTAAAGGTGTTCTCGAGTTTTGCATCCTATCCGTTTTAAAAGAAAAAGAAGCCTACACATCGGAAATATTGGACACATTAAAAAACGCAAAATTATTAGTCGTGGAGGGAACCATTTATCCACTGCTGACGCGATTAAAAAACGATGGATTGCTCAACTACCGTTGGGAAGAATCCACTTCAGGACCTCCAAGAAAATATTATGGCTTGACCGAAATTGGACAAACTTTTTTAAACGAATTGAATGGTACCTGGACGGAATTGTCCGATGCCGTAAACCTAATAACCAACCAAAAACAATAGTCATGAACAAAACTGTAAATATAAACCTAGGCGGAATGTTCTTTCACATCGATGAAGATGCATACCAAAAATTGACGCGCTATTTTGATGCTATAAAACGTTCTATATCCAATTCGTCTGGACATGATGAAATCATCAAGGATATTGAAATGCGTGTTTCGGAATTATTAAATGACAAGCAAAAAACAGACAAATACGTTATTGGTTTGAAAGATGTAGATGCCGTTATCGCCGTAATGGGACAACCGGAAGATTACATCATTGAAGATGACTTGAAGGGTTCTCAAAGTTTTAGTGACCACTCAAACAGACGAACTAAAAAACTATATCGCGACAAAGAAAAAGGGATGATTGGCGGAGTAGCCGCAGGATTAGGGCATTATTTTGGCGTAGATGCCGTGTGGATCAGAATCGTTCTTATCTTATTGGTTTTTGCTGGATTTGGAACTGGAATTCTCGCCTACATCATTCTTTGGATTGTAACTCCGGAGGCGGTTACTACCACTGAAAAACTGGAAATGACCGGGGAACCGGTTACCATTTCTAACATTGAAAAAAAAGTTAGAGAAGAATTTGAAAATGTTTCTGATAAAATAAAAAATGTGGATTACGACAAGTATGGCAACCAGATAAAAACAGGTGTCGGGAAAATAGGAAGTTCTTTTAGCGACTTTATCATGACTATTTTTAAAATTTTCGCCAAATTTTTAGGTGTAATTTTGATTATTACAGGAATAACAATACTGTTTTTTTTGTTAATAGGTATTTTCACATTAGGTTCCGGAATTTTTATTGATTTTCCTTGGCAAGGTTTTATAGAAGCAGGTAATTTTACAGATTATCCAATATGGGCTTTTGGATTGTTAATGTTCTTTGCTGTTGGAATCCCGTTCTTCTTCTTAGCATTATTAGGGTTCAAGCTATTGGCCCCAAACATGAAGTCTATTGGAAATATTGCAAAATATACGCTGTTTGCATTATGGCTAATTGCAGTAGCATTAGCAATATCAATTGGAATAAAACAGGCCAGTGCATTTGCCGTAGATGGGAGAGTGGTTAAGAAAGAAACCCTTAATTTAAATCCAAATGACACCCTTTTAATTAAATTCAAACACAATGATTATTTTGCTAAAAATGTGGAAGACCGTAATGATTTCATGGTAACACAAGATTCTACCGGAACAGATATTATTTATTCGAATGAAGTTAGTTTTAAAATCGAAAAAACAGAGGAGAAACTGCCTTATATTCAGATTGAAAAAGAAGCAAGAGGAAAATCGTTATCAGAGGCAAAACGAAGAGCCGAACAAATTAAATACGGTTATAAAATAATAGGCAATCAATTGATTTTAGACAACTATTTACTTACTGATTTAAAAAATAAATACAGAGATCAAGAAATAGAAATAACAGTATTTGTACCTGAAGGAACGTTATTAAAACCAGATGCCTCTGTACAAAATTACGACAGATCTGATGATGAATTTTTCAATTTACACTACAGTTCAGATAATTACATTTACAAAGTAGAAAATTCTCAAATAAAATGTTTAAATTGTCCCGCTGATGAAAACGAGTATAATGATGTATATAGCACCGCTCGAGACGATAGCACGGATGTTACGGTTACCATAAATAACAATGGCGTTACTGTAGAGAAAGACACCCTAAAATCAAACAAAACCAATAAAGGATTGAAAATAAATAAAGACGGGATCATCATTAAAACGAATTAGTCATGTTGAAAATCATCACCTTAATTACAAAGTTCATTCTGGTTGCCTTAACAGCCTTGTTATTCGGTTCGTGCAACCACTCCATTAATTTCAATGCAATAGAAGGAAGCGGAAATATCACCACAGAAAAGCGGCTTGTTGAAGGTGCTTTCAAAAGCATAGAGGTTAACAATGCCATAGATGTCGTTATAGAACAATCTGATAAAATTGAAATAATTGTTCAAGCAGATGATAATTTACAAAAACACATCACTACCAAAGTAGAAAATGGAACACTTGTTATTTCGTGTGATAAAAATTCTTTCATCAACATGAAATCAAAAAAAGTGACAGTAAAAATGCCTGTTATTGATGAATTAGAAGCAACAAGCGGCTCGACTATCACGAGCAAAAACACCCTGAAAGGGGAGAACATCCGATTGAATACTTCGAGTGCAGCATCGATAGATTTAAGCATCGAATCTGACAATATTACTTGTGACACCAGTAGCGGAAGTACCATTACGATTAATGGGAAAGCGCTACAGATTAAAACAACTGCATCAAGTGGTAGTGAAATCAACGCTGATAAATTATTAGCAAATGAAGTTAGTGCCGATGTTTCCAGCGGTGCGTCCATTAGCGTTCATCCTATCGTTAGCTTAAATGCTCAGGCATCCAGCGGAGGAAACATCACGTACGACATACAGCCAAAATCGATTCAGAAAAATACCAGTTCAGGCGGGAGCATCAGCCAAGAATAAGATATACTTTTGTTAAAATATAAAGAAATCATCCATCACAAGTGGATGATTTTTTTATATTTGTGTAGATACTAATTTAAATGACCATGAAAAAATATACTGTTATACTCCTGCTGCTTGTATCAACTACATTGCTATTTGCTCAGAAAAAAGAAAAAATAAAAGGATCAAAAACAGTGACTGTTGAGCAAAGAGAAGTCGGCAATTTTGAAGCGCTGCTGGTCGAAGACAATCTAGAAGTCCATCTGGAAAGAGGAGAAAAAACAGCCCTAAAAATTGAGGCTGATGATAACTTACATGGTATTATTTCTTTGGATTTAAAAGACAACACCTTGCGTATTTATACAACAAAATCAGCTGTTAACTATAAAAAAATGATTGTAAGAGTGACCTATACCAATGAATTAAACCTCATTACCGCCAAAGATGAATCGACCGTCAATGCGATACAGGAGCTTTTGTTAAACACCATTACACTAAAAGCCTATGATGCCTCCAAATTATTCGTGAATGTCAACGCAACGGATTTCTTACTTCAGGCAGATGACAAATCAAAAATAGAACTCAATTTAAAATCTGAAAACAGTACTGTCGAATTAAGCAAAAATGCAACACTTAAAGCCTTAGTTACCACAATTGATTTGAAGGTAGATTTGTACCAAAAATCAGCTGCAACCCTAGAAGGAAATGCCACAAATATGCGGATTCGACTGGATAACAATGCCTCATTCACCGGAAATAAATTCAATACAAAAAATGCGGACATAATAACTGAAAGTTATTCCAACTGCAGTTTATTTGTGGAGACGGCGGTAATTATTGATGCCGCTGGCAAATCTGAAATTCAACTTCTGGGTAGCCCAACAATAGAAATACGGAAATTTACTGATGAAGCTCAATTGGCGAAAAAATTGAAATAATCCTCTCCCCAACCCTCTCCAAAAGAGAGGGAGAAAAACCGGATTGATGTTATACAAAAAGTCCCACTTGCTAAGGCAAATGGGACTTTTTCAATATTAACTTTCCTAACTATGATTATTTAGCGGCCAAATATCTTTCGGCATCAAGAGCGGCCATACAACCTGTTCCGGCTGCAGTTATTGCTTGACGATACACATGATCCGCGGCATCACCTGCCACAAAAACGCCTTCCACATTCGTTTTTGAAGTTCCGGGAGTGTTGATAATATAACCCGTTTCATCTAATGAAATGAAATCTTTGAAGATATCTGTATTTGGTTTGTGACCAATAGCTACGAAGAAACCAGTGGCAGGAATATCAAAAACTTCATTAGTTGTTTTATTTAAAGCTTTTACTCCGGTAACAACCTGCTCATCTCCTAACACTTCAACAGTATCATGATTCATCAATATGGTGATATTCTCTGTTTTGCGAACGCGCTCTTCCATGATTTTCGATGCTCTGAATTTTTCGCTTCGCACCAACATGGTTACTTTTTTACAAAGTTTAGATAAATAGTGTGCTTCCTCGCAAGCTGAATCTCCTGCACCCACGATTACTACTTCTTGATTTCTATAGAAAAATCCATCACAGACGGCACATGCCGAAACTCCGCCACCCATCTTTAAATAGTGTTGTTCAGATGGCATGCCTAAATATTTAGCGGTTGCCCCGGTAGAAATAATTACTGTTTCGCAATGCAATTCTATTGTATCATTGATCCAAACTTTATGAATATCTCCTGAAAAATCTACTTTTGTAGCCCAACCATCACGTACATCCGTACCAAAACGTTGCGCTTGTGCTTGCAATCCTACCATCATCTCCGGACCCGTTATCCCTTCAGGATTACCAGGCCAATTTTCTACTTCGTTAGTAGTCGTTAGTTGGCCACCCGGTTGCATTCCTTGGTATAAAATAGGATTCATATTTGCTCTAGCAGCATAAATAGCGGCAGTATACCCTGCTGGACCAGAACCTATAATAAGACATTTAATTTTTTCGATTGTATCAGACATAGTGATGTTTTTTTTGGATTTAACAGTGCAAAAATAAGATATTATTGCTGGAATAAAGAACTGGAAGTATCAGTTTTTGTTATGCTTTAATAAAAAAATCCATTCTAGTTGAGACAGAATGGATTTTTGTCGGGGTGGCAGGATTCGAACCTGCGGTCTTCCCGCCATTGCGGGACGCTATATCCGAGCCACTAACTATTTATTTAAAGAAACCTACATCTACCAAGTATCTTTTCGCTCCTCTTTTTTTTATTTTATGCTCTAAAATCATTGCCTCTGATCGTGTTGGAAGTTCAACTTCATAAATCAAACACCATGGTTTCCCAGATTTTGTAGACAAACTAAATCCAGAATTATGCCGGTATAATCTATTTGTAAGATGGTCCGTTTGACCAACATAATATTTAAAAGTAATTTCACTCTGAATTATGTATACAATGTGGACATGCTAACTTAGCCATCACATTAAGTTAAGAAATAATCTTAATTTTAGCCTATGAAACAAGTCCGCAAAAT
>NZ_RYDJ01000230.1:0-1104 GCF_003970355.1 Flavobacterium bomense
CGGCAACATTCCCAGTTCCATCAATATAGGCTTGTTTTACTCCTTTGTCTGTATAATATCCTTTTTTGTGGTTCCAATTCATTTTATTTTGAACAAATTTAAAAATGACATCCAATCTTTCAGTTTGAGAATTTACATTTTTCAGAATACGCGCCAAATCTTGGGTGATGTAATCTCTTTCCTTGAGTTCTTTTCCAAAATCCTTATCTATATAAATGGTTTTAGCAACCCCTTCCCAAGTCGTTGAATAATCTTTTACGGGCTCTTTATAAAATTGTGTTTTCTCTAATTCGTGTTGAATGGATATACGATAATTTTCTATGTTGTCTACAAATGGCTCTTCTTTTAAAGCTGGAATATAATAAGCCCTATGTCTATTACTTTGTTGCTCGAAACTAACTGATTCTGTTTTGTTGACTGTGTATTCATTAGCAAATTGAAGTGAACCATGAGTGACTTTGGATTCTGATATTATTTCTGACGGCCTTTTTGCAACTGCTTTATAAACAAAAAATCCAGGTATATCAACATCATATTCCGAAGAATTAACTGGGATATTGTATTGAAAAATAAAGTCTGGAAATTCGACAATGTTTTCTGATATTAAAATATACTTGAATTCTATTATTGAACCCGATTTCACATTGGGCATAGTTATAGTAGCTTCTTTCCAATTTTTATTTATGGCTGTTTTAAAAACACCTTCTCGGTTTAATTTTGTTTTAACAATCTTGCCATTTTCAATATTATAAGTTACACCATCCGAAAATTCTACCCTATCATCGTTTAATTTATCGTATCCGGTTCGGTAAGGAAGTTTATAATTTGCCCAATTAAGCCCGTCTTTTTTATAAATTTTAATTCTATAAGAATTCTCAGTGACGATACTAAATCCGAATTTAATATCATATTTAAAATAAGTTCTGGCGTTATTAAATAAGATTGCGGCTGATGCTGTAGTATCGTTTGGATATACTTTTTCCTCTACTTCTTTTATAGAAACTTTTCCTAATTTGAATTCTTGTGCATTGGCTTTGAGAAAAACAACAAACAAAAAGATTACAAATAATTTGATTTTCATATAATTATATTTTCTTTAGAACT
>NZ_RYDJ01000231.1:0-1104 GCF_003970355.1 Flavobacterium bomense
TATTTGGTACGGCGAATTCGAATTGGACGAAAACACTTTTACAAAAGCCAGAACCGCTTTCGAAAAATCAATAAAAACTATTAACAATGGATAAAACGCTAAAAATCTACATCGCCCTTTTGGTGTTGCTCATAGCGGCTATTGTTGTAATCGATAGCAATCGCCCAAAACCCATTGATTGGACACCAACCTTTTCCCTCAAAGACAAAATTCCTTATGGAATGTATGTATTCGACCAAGAAATCAATTCGCTTTTGAAGGGACAAAAAATCAGGAAATTCAAAACGACACCTTATGAATATTTTGATAGCAAATACGATTATGATTCCCTTGTAAATGATTACCGAATCAAAGGAACGTTTCTCAGTATTTCGAAAATATCAAATTTTGACGACCAATCAATTACCGAAATTTGCTCGTTTGTAGATCACGGAAACAATGCTTTTATCAGTTCCGAAATGATTCCGAATGCCTTGTTAGACAGTTTGAATCTAAAAATGGATAGCGAATACAAATACTCGGACAGCATCTACAATTGGGTCGCCAACAAAAAACTGGGCAATCAAAAATACAAAATCATAGAAGGCGTAAACAACAATTATTTTTCCAAAATCGATACGCTGAATACGACTGTTTTAGGCTATCAGAATGGCGACAGCACCAGAATCAATTTCATAAAAGTCAATTATAAAACTGGCGTATTTTATTTGCACACGCAACCCGTGGCGTTTACCAATTTTCATTTATTGAAAGGCAATCATCACGAATATGCCGAAAAAGTCTTGTCATACATCCCGAAAAGAAAAGTCTTTTGGTGCGTCAAAGATCAAACAGGAGAAGTAATTTCGGATTCGCCAATGCGGTACATTTTGAGTCAACCATCGCTAAAATGGGCTTGGTATATTTTCTTGATTGGAATGCTTGTGTTTATATTTTTCAATGCCAAACGAAAACAAAGAGTCGTTCCAATAATAAAACCGTTGGCAAACACCACGGTCGATTTTACAAAAACCATTGGGAATTTGTATTACCAGGAAGGCGATCACAACAACATTATCGATAAAAAAATTATTTATTTTCTCGAAAAAATCAGGAACGAATATT
>NZ_RYDJ01000232.1:0-1103 GCF_003970355.1 Flavobacterium bomense
AGAGTTTTTAGATTTAGATAAGATATTTTCGTTCGTGAAAATGCTTTTTCCTTCAGGATTGAATAAGCTGAAATTGGCTTTTTTGCCTTCGGCAATGGTTTGTGATTCTCCCGAAATTTCGGGACAAAAAGTAGTTTTTCCAGCAGTCAATTTTTCGATAATTTTTTCTAAAGGCAATACAGTTAACAAAACACCAAAAGCACTTTCCAAACCAATTGTTCCGTTTTTGGCCAAATCAAATTCCATTTTTTTGTGTTCAATATCAATAGGATTATGGTCAGTTGTAATCATATCGATCGTATTGTCCAGAATTCCTGCAAGTAATGCTTTTCTGTCGGTTTCTGTTCGCAACGGTGGCGAAACTTTGAATCTGGTATCGAAATTTTCTAGTTTTTCATCCGTTAAAACTAAATGATGTACGGCAACGCTACAAGTAACGTTCAATCCTTTGGCTTTGGCTTCCTTGATTAATTCAACTGATTTTGCTGTAGAAATGGTTGGAATATGCAATTTTCCGCCACTATATTCCAGTAGAAACAAGTTTCTGGCGATTTGCAATTCTTCGGCTAGATTTGGAATTCCTTTCAATCCCAATCTTGTAGAAACCACTCCTTCATTGGCAACGCCGTTTCCTTTGATGTTCGAATCTTGGGCAAAAGCAATGACCAATCCATCAAAATCCTGAACATATTGCAAGGCTATTTTCAGCAAATTGGCATTGTCTAAACTGGTGTTGTAATCGCCAAAAGCAACTGCACCTGAATTTTTCATATCGAATAATTCCGCCATATCTTTTCCTTCGCTTCCTTTAGTCAAAGCACCAATTGGGAAAAGTTCGGTGGCAAATCCATTGGCTTTGCTTTTTACAAAATTTATTTGCGATTGGTTGTCGATAATCGGGTAGGAGTTGGGTTGCAAAGCAATGGCAGTAAAACCGCTTTTTGCAGCAACATTCAAACCGTTTGCTATGGTTTCTCGGTCTTCAAAACCAGGTTCTCCAAGTGAAACACTAGAGTCAAACCAACCTTTTGAAACGTGTAAATTATCGAGTTTTACTTCCTCGATATTTTCTGTATTTGAAAGAGATTTTCCTATTTTGTTAA
>NZ_RYDJ01000233.1:0-1102 GCF_003970355.1 Flavobacterium bomense
AGAATTAAACAAAAAAGATTGTTTTAGATTTTTCAGGTTTTCAAATCTAAAATCTAAAATCCTAAATCTAAAATAAGCAAATGAAACTAAAAAAAATAAACGAGAATCTTCAAGAAGCCCTCATCAATAATGGTTTGACGGAAGCCAATGAAATGCAAAAAGAAACCTTTTCGACCCTAAAAAGTGGTGTTGATTGTATTATTATTGCGCCAAATGGAAGCGGAAAAACGACAACAATTGTTATCAATGTGATTCAAAAATTGGCTGGAACCAATGAAGAATCTCCGCGTGCTTTGATTATTGTGGAAGACAAAACTAAAGTATTGGAAATGGTAGCTCTTTTCGAACAATACGGGAAAAATTCAGGTTTAGAGGTTTTTGGTGTGCACGAAAAAGGAGATACCGATTATGATAAAAATTATATTTCTACAGGAATCGATGTTTTGATTGGAACACCTAACAAATTGAACGATTTGTTCAGTACTGCTGGGTATAATGTCAACCGATTGCGAATGTTAATTCTTGACGATGCCGATCCCATTTTGAAATTGCGTCACGAAACCAAAATTATGCGCATTTCGAATAGCATTGCCAAAACCCAACGGATTATTTTTACGGATGTGCTCACCGAAAGAATCGAAATTCTAGCCGATAAAATGTTGGTAGAACCTTTCGAATTCGATTTTGAAGAAGAGGAAGATGATTTTGAAGAGGATGAATCGGGAGAAGAAACTGATTTTGAAGAGGACGAAGATAGTCTTGAAGAAGAATAATTGATATTCAACAACAAACAATAAACAACAAACAATAGTATGGGATTAATGAAAGTGTTTTCGGGAAGTGAAATTTTAGCAGTTTCCCTTAAGAGTAAAATTGAAGCAATAGGAATAGAAACCGTTATTCGCGATAACAACCAATCGAATGTGTTTCCAAGTATTGAAAATACTAAAGCAGTAGAATTGTTTATTCAAGAAACTGACTTTTCAAAAGCAAACCCAATAATTGAGGAGTTTAGGTTGAGTATCTAACTGCTCCGCAAAGTCTCCGACTTTGAGGATGTGTTTTTCAGTCTCCGACTGAAGAATAAAAACAAATTAAAGTA
>NZ_RYDJ01000234.1:0-531 GCF_003970355.1 Flavobacterium bomense
GGCAAAGGTAAAATTTCACTATGTTTACCGGGATAAGGGCCACCGCTATATTTAACGACACCAGCACCGTCTTTTATTTCCCAAGTAATTTCATCTCCCCAAAAATCTTGTTGTAAATTAAAAACAAAGTTTGTATAATTGTAGTTAACAGTTGCTAGATCAAAATAATTCCTTGAGGCAGTATTGTTGCTCACTCTTTGATCTGTACCTCCATTGGCTGTTACGATACTAACATTTAAAGTACCATTAAAATTAGTGTTCAATAGCGTTATATCAGCTGATTGGTTTTGTGTTAGTGAACCGTTCCAAGTTTGGGTTTGGTTTGCGCCTCCATTTATAGTATAATTTAAAGTTACAGAAGTTAAAGTTGTCGTTCCTCTATTGTTAATGGATACTTGTTTGTTTGTTAGAGCAGGAGGTGTAGTATTACAGCCATAATCAATGGTATTGTTAAAAGTTGTTATTTTTACCTCTGCATCATTTGCTACCAATGGTATTGCTGTAGCTTTATTAGAGGTTTTTAAAGAGCTT
>NZ_RYDJ01000234.1:541-1100 GCF_003970355.1 Flavobacterium bomense
TTCTTCTAGCAGCGTTATTCATAATTACCGTGATCCTGTCTTTTTGATTTTGGGTAAATATGTTCATACATGCGTCGTTAGTATAATCCATATAATTCTCGGTCATATCATTTCCAGGGTCAGTAGGACAAGAGTCATAAGTAATAAGACATTCATAGTTTTCCCATCCTGCTTTTGGAGTGTCATCACAATAATCGGATGCATTGCAGTCTTTGGTGTTACTATCGCGACTGCCTCCGTCTCCCCAAATATGTTTTAGTCCTAACCAGTGACCTACTTCGTGTGTCATTGTCCTCCCCTTGTCGTAAGGTGGTGCCAATAAAAAAGAACCACCAAAGGCGCTACTGCCAAAAACATCGTAACTAGAAACCACCCCATCAGTATTTGCGGGACCTCCATTAGGGTTAAGACCTTGTAAATAATTTGGATTATTTTGGGCAAAATTATTGTCAGGAAATTGGGCATAACCTAAAAGAGTGTTGTCCGTAAATTTGAGACTCCACATATTCAAATACAATGCAGGATCCCAACTGGTGTTTGGTTTCAAAATTGTTTCAAT
>NZ_RYDJ01000235.1:0-1099 GCF_003970355.1 Flavobacterium bomense
TAGCAGTCTTTCTGAAGCGGGACGTTCTGCATAATAAACGTCTTTAAAATAATCTGATTCTACTGCGTTAATTTTTACTGTTTCAGACAAACCCAATAGATTAACTAATTCTGTTGCTACTTCTAAACGACCTGTTTGTCCACCGCAAACACAATTATAGAGTCCCCAATATTCTTTTTGAATCAATTCTTTTACTGTTTTGGCAAAATCGTGAGTATAGGTTGGTGTGCCATCTTTATCGTTTACAATAAAAAGCTCCTTTTTGCCATCTTTGATTTGCTTCATCAATTTCTGAATGAATTTTTTATCCTTTTTAGGACCAGAACCCATCATCCATCCAGCACGACAAACTAAAAATCGTTTGGCATTTTCTACAACAAATCGTTCTCCTATATATTTCGAACGGGCATAAACACCCAATGGATTTGGTATATCCCAATCGTCATACAAATCCTTTTTCCCATCAAAAATTCCCGCAGTGCTAATATACAACATAGGGATATCTAAGAAATTAGCTAAATAAACGGCATTTTCTACAGACAATGTATTGGTCATATAAGTATCATCAGAATGTTCTTCACAGAACTCCAAATCAGTGTAAGCACCCAAGTGAAAAAGATAATCTGGCGCAAAATCTTCAACATCTTTTTTATACGCTTCAAAATCACGAAAATCTAAAAATGACAACCAATCTTCATTCACATCTTTGTCTGTACATTTAATTTCGTAATCATCTTTAAATTGAGCATAAAATGCCTCCCCTAACATCCCTCCACTTCCTGCGATATAAATTCTTTTTTTCATTTTTTATATTGAATTTTTTTTTGATTTTTTTATTAATAATTGTAAAATTTAAATGTGTTCTATATATATATTTATTGATACCTGCAAAACTGTAAATACCCAAAAATCTTAATTTTTTTTGATTAAATTACTGTATATTTTTTATAATTAATTATTTTTAATCCTTTTAAAGACAGAAATAAGTTGGCTGTAATGATAATCGGCTGAATAACTAGTGCTTAGATCTTTAAATCCGTTTTCTCCTTTGATTTGAGCTTCCTCTTTGTTCGAAAACATATAATTAATCTTTTCTCTC
>NZ_RYDJ01000236.1:0-1096 GCF_003970355.1 Flavobacterium bomense
GCGTTAAATAACTTTGTGAAACCGAATGCAAAACTTCCATTTCAATCACTTTTCCTATCTGTTTTCCGCCAGCAAAAACCTTATCACCCGATTTTTTAGTGATAGGAATGGCTTCTCCTGTTACAAAACTATAATCAATTTCGGCTTTGTCAGAGATTAAAATACCATCGACAGGAATCAATTCTTGATTTCTAATTAAAAGACGATTTCCTTTTTCGATATCATATATGGGAACACTTTCCTCTGAAAAATCAGTGTTGATTTTCGTGATTGCGATTGGAAAATAAGATTTAAAATCCCTTTCGAAACTCAAAAAACTATAGGTTTTGATTTGGAACATTTTACCCAAAAGCATAAAGAAAATCAAACCCGTCAAGCTATCGAAAAAACCAGAGCCATAATCCATCACGATATCAAAAGTACTTCGGATAAAGAAAATAATAATTCCCAAAGCAATTGGAATATCGATATTCAACATTCCTGATTTGATACTTTTATAAGCTGAAACATAGTAACCGCTGGCAGAATACAAAAATGAAGGCAATGACAAAACAAAAATTAACCAACGGAAAAAAGGTTTATAAGTGTCCAGCCAAAATTCCTTGACCTCAAAATATTCAGGAAAAGAAAGCAGCATAATATTGCCAAAACAAAAGAAAGCCAATCCTAGTTTATAAGTCAAACTTCTATCGACATTATTTTTGCCTGTTTCATAATTTTCTAAACTGATGTAGGGTTCATAACCAATCGAGCTCAATAAATGCACAATTTTTTTTAGTGAAGTAACCTCATGATTATAAGTAATTCGGACTTTTTTCTCAGGAAAATTAACTTGCGAAGTGCTAATACCTGTTTGCAATTTGTGAATATTTTCGAGTATCCAAATACACGAACTACAATGAATATGCGGAATACTTAAGGAAACAATAGCCGTTTTATGTTCTTGAAATTCTAAAAGTTTTGATACAATACTTTCATTTCCTAAAAAATCGTATTTACCTTTTATATCAAGAGGTGTTGCTCCAGGAGATTTTTCGAAATCATAATAACAAGACATATCATTGAGACTAAAAATTTCGTACACGGTTTTGCCACC
>NZ_RYDJ01000237.1:0-1095 GCF_003970355.1 Flavobacterium bomense
TTTGATTATAAATTGCCACAGTTTCTTTTATTATTTGTTTCATAATTGGAAGGTCTTTATTGTATTTGTCGATACTAAATTCTTGTTTCAAAATTCCATTTATTCTTTCTGCTACTGCATTTTCATACGGATCCGAGTTTTGAGTCATACTGGGTTTAATTCCGTTTTTACTTAGTAGTTTTTGATATTCATTGGCGCAATATTGTAATCCTCTATCCGAATGATGTATTAGTGGCATTTCTTTATTTTCCCTTTGTTTTATGGCTAATCTCAATGCAGCCAAACTGCTTTCTGTATTTAAATTATCGGATACATTATAACCCACTATTTTCTTAGAATAAGCATCAGTTATTAAACTTAAATAACAAGGTTTTTCTCTTTTTCCGATATAAGTAATGTCCGATACCCAAACTTGTTCCGGCTTGTTTATTTGCAAATCTAGCAACTGATTTTTATACTTTCTAAAGCGATGATGTGAGTTTGTAGTAATATGATAAGAACGTTTTGGCATTATTAATAAATGATTGGCTCTAAGAATATCTATAAATTTATCTCTTCCTATTTTTAGTTTTTTTAAATCATTACCTAACAAATAAAATAGCTTTTTAGATCCAATCCTTGGCATTTGTATTCTAGTTTCTAAAACCATATTCACCACCAATTGTGCCTTATCTTGCTTGATAATGCGTCGTTTTGTTTTTCGATAATAAACCTGTCTATCTATCCCGAACAAAGTACAGGCAAACATTACTGTTTGTTTTTGTTGTTCTTTAAAATGGTCGATTGTTCGGGTGATGAGTTTTTTCGTATATCGATTTGATATTCTTTTTCTGCAATATCAATCATCATATCAAAAATGATGGCTTTCTTATCGGCAACAAAAGCTTGTTGTTCTAAAAATGTTTTCTGCTTTTCTAGAAGCCTAACTTTTGCTTCTAATTCCATAATTTTTTGCTCTGGAGATTTTGACATATTAGATGGTGTTTGATTTTCCCAATCAAAATTACCAAATTTTCTCAACCATTGTACAATTGTGGAACGTGATTGAATAGCGTAGTCTTTTTTAACTAGTGAAATAGTGGTTAGACCTTGTTC
>NZ_RYDJ01000238.1:0-1094 GCF_003970355.1 Flavobacterium bomense
TAAAACTGATGGAACTTGGCAAAGTTTTTCGACAAAATCAATTATTGGCAACCCCAAAAACACTACTTATGGGAGAATGTCTATCGATAAAAACGGGACAAAATGGACTGTTACTATTAATAATGGGCTTATAGGTTTTAACGAAAAAGGCAATATATTTAAAAAATTAACTGTAGGTGTTGAAACTGGAAACTTGCCATCAGAAGATGCTCGAGTGGCGGCAGTAGACAATAATAATCAGCTCTGGATTGGAACTTCAAAAGGATTAAGAGTTTTGTCTAATGTAAATAGTTTATTAACAGAAGATAAATTAACAACAAAGCCAATAATCATATTGGAAGATAATCTTGCACAAGAATTAATGTATGAACAATTTATTACTGACATTGTTGTAGATGGAGCTAATAATAAATGGATTGGAACAGCAGATTCAGGAGTGTTTTTAGTGTCTCCGAACGGGCAAGAAACCAAATATCATTTTACAATTAATAATTCTCCTTTACCCAGTAATACCATAAACGATATTGATATAAATAGTACAACTGGAGAAGTTTTTATTGCCACGACTAAAGGAATGATTTCTTTTAAAGGAACAGCAACATCCGCAAACGAAGATTTAAGCAATGTATATGTTTATCCCAATCCAGTGCGTCCAGAATACGAAGGAACAATCAAAATCACAGGATTGTTAAACAAAGCGACCATAAAAATCACCGACATCGAAGGAAATCTAGTGTACGAAACCACTTCCGAAGGAGGAACAATTGAATGGGATACAACAGCTTTTGGGAAATACAAAGTCGCTTCTGGCGTGTATATGATTTTTGTTTCCGCTCAAGATGGTATCGAAACCAAAGTAAAAAAAGTAATGATAATTCGGTAATTTTCAATTGGAATATGAACAACAAAAATTGCTTTGATTTTTTAAGATTTTTTTTCGCTGCAAATATTCTATTAGCTCATCTTTGTGAACTTTCTCAAAATAAAAGTCTGGAATTTTTAGCAACTTTCTCTAATTCAAGCATTGCTGTTCAAGGATTTTTCATCATCAGCGGTTTTTTAGTGGCAAAAAGCTATACAAACACTCCATCTTT
>NZ_RYDJ01000239.1:0-1093 GCF_003970355.1 Flavobacterium bomense
TTTCAGAGCAGCAACGATACGGAAAGATAGGAAGTTAACATAAGTATAAAACAAAGCGCATCTTCGCCAACCTGCCCAAATTTGGGTGTGTTTAGGAAGGTTTGTTTCTTTGCTGTGAAGTTTCCAGACTTCGTAGTCATTTACAATAAAAACACCATCAATGAAACAAAAGACTTTAATTTTAATCGGTTTTATTGCACTCAAATTGGTGTTGCAATACATTCTGATTAGTCCTGAATACGACTTGCAACGGGATGAATATTTGCATCTTGATCAAGCCAACCATTTAGCTTGGGGATTTCAGTCGGTGCCGCCATTTACTTCTTGGATTTCGTATCTCATTCTGTTATTGGGAAACTCATTTTTTTGGATAAAATTTTTTCCAGCACTATTTGGAGCATTGACCCTTTATGTGGTTTGGAAAGCCATTGAAGCACTGAACGGAAATACATTTGCATTAATATTAGGAGCCACTTGTGTCTTGTTTTCAGCACTTTTGCGTCTTAATATGCTCTATCAACCCAACTCATTTGATGTGTTGTGTTGGACAAGCATATATTTTATCGGCATCAAATATTTCAAAACAGAAAACACAAAATGGCTTTTTATAGGCGCTATAGTATTTGCTTTAGGATTCTTTAATAAATACAATATTGTGTTTTTACTAGTTGGATTATTTCCTGCCATACTCTTTACAAAACAGCGAAAAATAGTGCTTCAACCTAAACTATATTTGGCTTTATTAACCGGATTATTGCTTATTTTGCCTAATTTGTTGTGGCAGTACAACAATAATTTTCCGGTAATTGCTCATATGAAGGAATTATCAGCAACACAATTGGTGAATGTAAACAGAATTGATTTTTTGAAGGCCCAATTGCTGTTTTACATAGGTTCCATTTTTGTAATTTTTTCCGCTTTTTATGCCTTACTTTTTTACAAACCCTTTAAGCCGTATCGTTGCTTTTTTTGGAGCATTATTTTTACTTTGGTTGTATTTATGTACTTCAAAGCCAAAGATTATTACGCCATTGGAATTTCCCCCCTTTACATTTCGTTTGGCGCCGTTTATCTAGAATCTATTTTGCAAAAC
>NZ_RYDJ01000023.1:0-35523 GCF_003970355.1 Flavobacterium bomense
TTTCTTTTAAAATACAAGAATTTAGTCCATCCGACAATCCAAAACTAGATGGTAAAAAGCTGGTATTACTTGCTTTTACCAGCTACGGATGGATCAGCGATCAAGGTATTGACTTTAATAAGGTACAATGGTACTTGATTGACAGTAGCGAATGGATGAATATGATAGTAGCCTATGCTAAAGTAGCATCAAAAGAAAAAAGCGATGCAGTACTAAAGGATGCTTTAGCTAATGGCGTTGTCGTTAATAAAGGAATAAAGGCAAAAGGGAAATCTGAAATTCCTTTTTTTAAATTAGAAGGTGATATGTATTTGGTGACCGACTATTCTTCCGAAATGAAATTGATTTATAATGAAAAAACACTCGGAATATTTTTAAAAAAAACGCAGAATTTAGTACAGATGGGAAGAGCAGCTGTAATTGATACGCACGAATTCTTATTTCAACAAAATTAAGTCTAGGAATACCCATCTGTCAACAAATTTAACCTAAAACAAAATATTCAATCACGACTTTTGGGATTTTGTTTGAATGACCTTGGCACCGAAAAGCAAGTCAAACATTTCGGTAATGAGTGTAAGGTAATGGCTGAAATAATTCTCAGCCGTTACGATTCATTCATTAAAAAAAAATCACTAATACACGTGACCACTAATCTTTGCGCTTCAGAACTCGAAGCAAGTTATTAAGACCGCGTACGATCCCGCATGAGACAAATGTTTACCCTCGTAAGATTTATACCAAATTCAAAAGAAAAACGATAACAAACGGCACATTCATAAACTCTAATAAATAACAAACTGCATGAGTCAATAAATATTTAAGTTGATAGTGTTTGAAAGTAAAATAAGGAAGAACAGCCAAATTAAATATCACTAAAAGTGGGTATAGTAATATTCTAGAAAATACTGTTTATTTACAAATCAACAATCAAAACATTATCATTTGATAAAACGAAAGAAACATTAATTCAAAAAAGATATTTAATTTCTTCAAATGAGTGAAACCGTAAAGATTCTTGTCCAAGCACTACCAAAGGTCATCAAAAGTTTGTCCGTTATAGGCACCATCGCCTTAGTCTTAGTAGCAGGTGGCATATTTGTTCACAACATTGCTTTTTTTCATGGGATTTTAACCCAATTGCCTTCCATGGTAACTGAATTTTTAATAGGACTACTCATTGGCCTACTTGTTTTGGGAATTGTATCGCTGTTCAAAAAAATAATTGGTGAAAAATAGGTCCTACAAAACGGAATATATTTTAGATACTCCAATATTTTAAAAATAGCAGGAAAAAATCAACCAAAAGACTCGTGTTTTTATATCTATTACTCCCTTTGTATTAAAGTATTTTATCAAACTAAGCTTACAAAAATTAGATGAATTAGACTTGCTTTTAAGACTGTCTCAAGAAATTGGACGTTAATTTATAAAAAATACATACCGATTTACACAATAAATCCAATCTTTTATCTGAAACTTAGTATATTTCAAAAGCCAATAAGGCGTTTTATAGACCAATTAATTAGTGGTTTAAAAAAATTACGTGTGTTTTTTTTAAAACTACTAATTACTACCTCTTGTAGTTTTACCCTTTATAATTTCGCTCTATTTTACAATATATACGACTATTTAAGGGACTTTAGCACTTTTTATCCAATACGAATTACTCTTATTTTTTCCTTTTTTATTTACACAATATTCTTTATTTTGATAATAAAAATACGATTAATGTAAAAATAAATTTTACTAAAACGTTTTTGTAATAAATTTTACCTTAGGTTTGTGATCAAGCTCCGATTTATTTACACCCTTTTATCATTATGAGAAAAGTTACCATTAAGGATATTGCAATTCAAGCTCAGGTTTCTATATCGACTGTTTCTTTTGTTTTAAATAACAAAGGACCACAAATGGCAATAAGTAAAGTTAAGATTGAAAAAGTAAAAGAAATTGCCAAAAATTTAGGTTACATCCCAAATATGATTGCTAGTAGTTTGAGAACTGGAAAAACAAAATCGATTGGTCTGATTGTAGAAGATATCTCAAATCAATTTTTCTCAGAACTTGCTAAAGTAATTGAAGATCAGTCTCGTATACTAGGATATAAAATTTTTTATTGCAGTACAAATAATGATGATGTACGAACAAATGAATTAATCCAAAGCCTGCTACAGGCAAATGTAGATGGTTTTATTATTACTCCTACAGCCGGTTCCGAAAAAAATATTGATCATCTAATCCAGTTAAATAAACCGGTGGTATTGATTGACCGTTATTTTCCTCACAAAAATGTGAGCTATGTAGTAATGGATAATTACGAAGCTGCAACCGAAGCTGCCAATTTATTAATTAGTAAAGGATTTAAAGACATAGCATTGGTTAATAATACCTCTGGAATGATCCAAATGCAACTCAGGGAAAAAGGATACATGGATGCTTTAAAAAAAGCAGCGATTTATAAAGAAGCACTAGTTTTACATCTCCCTTTTCAAAGTACAGAACAACAACGAATTGAAGAGTTGGTTTCTTTCTTTAAAAAATACCCAGAAATTGATGCAGTAATTTTCTCTGCAAATTATATGGGACTCGCAGGTCTTCAAGCTTTTAAACAGATGAAATATATACTGCCTAAAGACATTTCTATAATTAGTTTTGATGATCATGCCAGTTTTCGATTGCATACTCCTACTATATCCATAATTGAGCAACCTATAGAAAGTTTAGCCATAAAAGTAGTTGAAATTTTGATGGACCAAATTAATAATGAAAAGGAGTTTAAAGTGCAAAAAATAATGCAAAAAGGGAAATTAATTCTAAGAGAATCTATATTTTCTAATAATTAACACGTTTAAGATTCGAGTATTTTTTTATTTAATTTACTAAAACGTTTTAGTACATAGTTTAGTCTAATTGTTTTCAATATAAGGAGAATTACCACATATATTCTTAGAAATAAAATTTAAGGAGGATAAGTAATAACCATTGTATAATGTCGTGTTTTAAAATTAGACAAAATGACGCAACAAATTGATTTTAAACTATTGTTTACAATATTGCTATTTTGACTAGTAAACTTTAGACTTACTTAAGAGATTTGACTTATTTCAAATTTAGACTGGACTAATGCAATAATTACAGAACGACCAATAATAATTAAAATAGTATTAAAAAAACTACCATGAGAAAGAAACACTTTATTTTATTAAGTCTAATTTTCGTTTTTTTTACATCAAAAGCACAAACCGATATTTTTGACGCCGTGAGCTATGTTAACCCGCTGATGGGAACACAGTCTACACACAGTCTCTCTAATGGAAATACCTATCCTGCTATCGCCAGACCTTGGGGAATGAACTTCTGGACTCCACAAACCGGTAAAATGGGAGATGGATGGATGTACACTTACACCGCGGAAAAAATTAGAGGTTTCAAACAAACCCACCAACCATCGCCTTGGATGAATGATTATGGACAGTTTTCCATCATGCCGGTTACCGGTAAATTGGCTTTTTTAGAAGACGACAGAGCTAGCTGGTTTAGCCATAAAGCCGAAATTTCTACCCCTTATTATTATAGCGTTTATCTCGCCGATTATGATGTTACCACCGAAATAACCACTACCGAAAGAGCCGCTCACTTTCAAATAACATTTCCGGAAAATGACAGATCATATATTGTTCTTGATGCTTTCGACAAAGGGTCTTATGTAAAAATAATTCCTTCTGAAAATAAAATAATAGGATATACCACTCTCAACAGTGGCGGAGTTCCTGATAATTTCAAAAATTATTTTGTGTTGGTCTTTGATAAGCCCTTTGCTGATAAATACACCTGGCAAGATCAAAAATTAGATAAAGACAAATTAGAATCTATGTCCAATCATGCTGGAGCGATCATCGGTTTTTCTACTACTAAAGGAGAAAAAATCAATATAAAAGTAGCTTCTTCCTTTATCAGTTTCGAGCAGGCAGAACTCAATATGAAAAGGGAACTGGGCACAGCCACTTTCGAACAAACTAAAATAGAATCCAAAAAAGAATGGAATAAAGTACTAGGAAAAGTCAAAGTCGAAGGCGGAACAGTAGAACAAACCAAAACCTTCTACTCCAGTTTATACCGAACCGTTTGTTTCCCACAGAAACAATATGAAATTGATGCCACTGGAAATCAAGTGCACTACAGTCCCTACAACGGAAAAGTGGAAGCCGGTGCTATGTTTGCCGGTACCGGATTCTGGGATACCTTTCGAGCTTTATATCCTTTATTGAATTTAGTGTATCCTTCCATAAATAAGGAAATGCAAGAAGGCCTAATAAATGCTTACAAAGAAGGGGGCTTTCTTCCGGAATGGTCTAGTCCTGGATTTAGAGATGTAATGGTAGGTAATAATTCGGCATCTGTGGTATCTGATGCCTATTTAAAAGGACTTCGTGGATATGACATTAAAACATTGTATGAAGCACTTTTAAATGGGGCAAATAATGAAGGTCCCTTGAATGCGGTAGGAAGAAAAGGAGTTAATTACTACAATACTTTAGGATATGTGCCAAATGATGTTGGTATAAATGAAAGTGCTGCTAGAACTTTAGAATATGCTTATGATGATTTTACCATATGGCAGCTTGCCAAAGCACTAAAACGTCCCAAAAAGGAAATCAATTTGTTCGAAAAACGAATGATGAATTATAAATTACTTTTCAATCCAGAATTCAATTTGATGAGTGGAAAAAGTAAGGATGGTAAGTTCTCCGCTTCTTTTAATCCGTTCAAATGGGGTGGTGATTTTACCGAAGGAAACAGCTGGCATTACAGCTGGAGTGTATTTCATGACATGCAGGGTTTGATTGATTTAATGGGGGGAGAAAAAATATTCACCTCTCAACTGGATGCTGTTTTTAGCTTGCCTCCTATTTTTGACGATAGTTATTATGGCGCAACCATACATGAAATACGAGAAATGCAAGTCATGAATATGGGACAATATGCGCATGGTAACCAACCGATTCAGCATCTTATTTATTTGTACAACTATGTTGGCCAGCCTTGGAAAACCCAATACTGGTCCCGAGAAGTAATGAATAAATTATACAAACCAACACCAGATGGCTATTGTGGGGATGAGGATAATGGGCAAACCTCTGCTTGGTATGTTTTTTCTGCAATGGGCTTTTATCCCGTATGCCCGGGAACGGATGAATATGTTCTGGGAGCTCCTTTATTCAATAAAATAAGTTTGGAACTTGAAAACGGAAAAAATGTAACCATTAATGCTCCCAATAACTCTGATGAAAACATATATGTAGCTGATTTAAAATGGGATAACACTCCTTTTACTAAGAATTTCATAAAGCATTCCGACTTACAAAATGGCGCTATCTTGGATTTTAACATGACCAATACCTCAAATAAAGAGAGAGGGACAGACCCAAAATCCTATCCTTATTCATATTCAAGCTCAAAATAAACAGTATGCAATCACGTAGAAAATTCATTCAGAATACAAGTGTCATAACAGCCGGTTTACTAACAATTCCTATGGTTTCCTTTGCTTTTCCAGCTAAAGATTTTACAAGTAAAAGACCTCCTTTATCTGAAAGAAAATTTACCAGTACGGCTGTAGAAGCGGCAATAATAAAAGTCAAAAAACAAATAGCAAATCCTGAATTGGCATGGTTATTTGAAAACTGCTTCCCTAATACATTAGACACCACGGTTGATTTTGAAATTATAAATGGAAAACCGGATACCTACGTAATCACAGGTGACATTGACGCCATGTGGTTAAGAGACAGTACCGCACAAATTTGGCCCTATTTGCCTTATATCAAAGAGGATCTCAAACTCAAAGAGTTAGTCAAAGGAGTCATCAACCGTCAGACTAAATGTATTTTACTGGATCCTTATGCCAACGCCTTTTATAAAGATGTGAATCAAATAAGTGAGTGGAAAAATGATCTTACGGATATGAAACCGGGTATCCACGAACGCAAATGGGAAATTGACAGCCTCTGTTATCCCATTCGACTTGCTTATGGGTACTGGAAAGAAACTGGAGATACCAGCTTGTTTGACAAAGACTTCAAAGAAGCAATGTTCTTAGTGTTGCAGACTTTTAAAGAACAACAACGACATGAAAATCTGGGACCTTACAGTTTTCAAAGAACAACAGCGTGGGCTACTGATGGAGTTCCTTTGGGTGGTTATGGTTATCCAGTAAAGCCATGTGGCTTAATCGTATCTACTTTTAGACCAAGTGATGATTGTACTTTATTGCCGTTTTTGATTCCAAGCAATATGTTTGCCATTGAGGTTTTAGGGTATCTAATGAAACTGTTTTCACTGCCTGCAATCAAAGATGATTCCTTAGTTGCCAAAGCAAAAGAATTACAAGTACAGGTAAAGAAAGGTCTGGAAGAACAAGGAATAATTAATCATCCCAAATTAGGGAAAATTATTGCTTTTGAAGTAAATGGTTTTGGTAGTTTTCACATGATGGACGATGCCAATGTTCCTTCCATTCTATCACTTCCTTATTTAGGAGCTATAGCACCAGATGACTCTTTATACCTTGCCACCCGTAACCTAATATTGTCTGAAAATAACCCCTTTTTTTATAAAGGAAAAGCAGGAGAAGGAGTTGGCGGCCCCCATACTGGGGTAGATACTATTTGGCCTATGAGTATTATCCTTAGGGCTATAACCAGCGTTGAGGAGGATGAAATTAGAAAATGCATCCATATTTTATTGAAAACTCATGCGGATACCGGTTTTATGCATGAGTCCTTTCACAAGGATGATGCAACAAAATTTACCCGCAAATGGTTTGCTTGGGCAAATACTCTTTTTGGAGAAATGATCGTACAAACAAGTATTAATTACCCACACCTGCTCAAAGAAAAGAACGGCTAGTTTTCTTTAAAAAAAATATTGTTTTTTCTGTTGTACACCTACTCTATTGGATTTTCAATAGTATAGGCAGGGGCTTCTTATCGTAAATTCTGAGCAAGTACCCTTATAGAAATAAGGTATGAATGCCAAAAAAATTAAATAATTATGAAATCCAATTACAACAAATATCCTGCAACTCTAACAAAAGGCACACTGTTCCTGGGCTGGAAAAAGGCTATGGATCAGTTGAAAACGGAAATAAATAAAGAGCGATTTTTAATAGTCTTCGATATTTATATTGGAATTTATACCTCTGAATTTTTAACAGAAATAAAAACTTATAAATCTGAACTTTTCATCAATACTAGCGATTTATTTTTAAAGGAAGAAGAAGTTCTAAAGATGACTTCCCGATTTATGACCAACGATAGTTTGTTTGGTTATGTAACCAATTTAACAATGATTGATTATTTTGATCCTATAAAACTGGAAAAAGCAAGACAATCAATTAAGGATTCTAATGGACTCACAATTGTTTTCGGACCTGGTGCGGAGTTAGTGGATAAAAATTATGACAAATTAATTTATGCTGATTTAGCCCGATGGGAAAGTCAGTTGCGATTTCGTACACAATCCGCTCCAGCTTTAGGCATAGATGACAGCAAGGAGCCCTTTGCAATACAATACAAAAGAGCCTATTTTAATGACTGGATTATTTGTGATCAACATAAAAAAACCTTGTTTGATAAGGTCGATTACTGGATAGACACACACATCGCCAACCTGCCAAAAATGATCCACAAAGAAACGTTTTTTAATGGAATCCACAAAACCATCGAAGGCCCTTTCAGGGTAGTTCCTTTCTTTGATCCTGCTCCATGGGGTGGTCAATGGATGAAAAAAGTATGCGATCTGGATCAGGATAAACCAAATTATGGCTGGTGTTTTGATGGAGTTCCCTCTGAGAACAGCCTGCTCTTAAATATCAATGGAGACTGCTTTGAAATGCCTTCCATTAATTTAGTTTTTCTTAAAAGCAGCGCATTATTAGGAGAACCCGTAAAATCGCGGTTTGGAGAGGAATTCCCCATTCGCTTTGATCTTTTGGATACTATGGAAGGCGGGAATCTTAGCCTGCAGGTACATCCTACGACCCAATTTATTCGAGATAATTTCGGAATGCAATATACCCAGGATGAAAGCTATTACATCCTGGATGCAAAAGAAAATGCCTTTGTATATCTAGGTTTAAAGACGGGAGTTGATAAAGAAAATATGATCAACGATCTCCGGGAGGCTGAAAAGGGCAAAATTGTCTTTGACGCCGACAAATACATTAATAAAATACCTGCTAAAAAACACGATCATTTCCTCCTACCCGCCGGAACTGTACATTGCTCCGGAGCGAATACGCTAGTTCTTGAAATAAGCGCTACGCCAAGCCTGTTCACTTTTAAACTATGGGATTGGCAGCGTCTTGGATTAGATGGTAAACCCAGACCTATCAATATTGAAAGAGGAAAAGAAGTAATCAATTGGGAATACCAAACGGATTATATCTATAAAAATATGGTGAATACTATCATTCCAATTGCAGCGAGTAAAGCTTGGAAAGAGGAATCAACAGGACTTCATCCCCGTGAATTTATTGAAAGTCGTCGTCATTGGTTTACGGAGAAAGTAAGCCACAATACGAACAATAGTGTAAACCTTATAAATTTAATAGCAGGAGATGAAGTCGTAGTAGAAAGTCCGGAAGGAAAATTCGAGCCTTTTCATGTACACTATGCCGAAACATTTATTGTTCCTGCATCTGTCGAAAATTATACAATAACTCCTTTTGGAACCGGCATCGGCCAACAATGTGCTACTATTAAAGCTTACGTAAGAATTTAATATTTAAAATAATAAAAATGTATACAAACGATAATCGAATTGTGATGACACTTGATGCCGGAGGTACAAATTTTGTTTTCTCTGCAATCAAAGGAAATCAGGAAATTGTAACTCCTGTAATATTTCCTTCCAATTCAGACAATTTGGAAAAATGTCTAAATACAATTAAAGAAGGTTTTTGTATTATAAAAAAAGAGTTAAATGCCCATCCAGCAGCCATTAGCTTTGCCTTTCCTGGACCGGCTGATTATAAAAATGGTATCATTGGAGATCTTCCGAACTTTCCTTCTTTTCGCGGTGGTGTAGCACTAGGCAGCTTTTTAAGAGAAAATTTTGATATCCCAGTTTTTATAAATAATGATGGAAATCTATTTGCTTATGGGGAAGCTTTGGCTGGCCTGCTACCCGAAGTAAATACCAACTTAAAAAATGCCGGTAATTCAAAACAATATAAAAACCTTTTAGGAATTACCATAGGTACTGGATTTGGTGCTGGTATAGTAATTAATAATAATTTAAATATTGGCGACAATGAGTGCGGTGGCGATGTATGGTTATTGCCTAATAAAAAATTTCCAAATATAATAGCCGAAGAAAGTGTCAGTATTCGAGCGGTACAAAGAGTATATGAAGAAATCACAAAAGATAATTCTGAAAAATCACCAAAAGATATTTTTGAAATAGCCGAAGGGATAAAGCTTGGCGATAAAGAAGCAGCAATCAAAAGCTTCGAAGAACTTGGGGAAGCTGTGGGCGATGTAATTTCTCGAATTATTAATGTTATGGATGGCTTGGTCGTAATTGGCGGAGGATTATCAGGTGCTGAAAAATATATTTTCCCTGCTATTTTAAAAGAACTGAATTCCACTGTGGGAACCTTTGATAGTAGTTATTATCCTAGTTTACAAATGGAAGCGTTTAATCTGTCCGATTCTTCTGAGTACATAGAATTTCTAAAAGAAAAATCAAACCTCATCAATGTTCCCTTTTCTAATAACCAAGTGCGATATAATCAATCTAAAAAGACCGGAATTGCAATATCAAAGCTCGGAGCAGCGAAAGCCATTTCATTGGGCGCCTACGCTTTTGCTTTGGAACAATTAAATAAAAACGAAAAAAAGCTTGAAATAAGCCTATAAACAATACGATACTATCAAAAAAAAATGATGAATACCTAAAAAATTTACTTTTTGAATTAAAAAAAATAAAATGAAAAATAGCAATTATAACCTCAAAAAAATACTTCCCATTCTATTTGGTTTCTTTATTGTTGGTTTTGTGGATCTTGTTGGTACCGCGACAAACAACATTAAACATGATTTTAATCTAAGTGACTCCATGGCTAGTACATTGCCTATGGTTGTATTCCTTTGGTTTTTAATTTTCTCTATTCCAGTGGGTTTATTAATGAATCGCATCGGAAGAAAGAAGACAGTTCTTCTAAGTATGATCGTTCATTTAATCGCTTTTTTGCTACCATTATTTGCTTATAACTTTACAATCATTTTAATAACTTTCGCATTACTAGGAATAGGTAATACTATTATTCAGGTTTCCCTAAATCCACTATTGTCTAATGTGGTACAAAACAATAAACTTACTGCCAGTCTTTCTGCAGGACAGTTTGTAAAGGCAATATCATCTTTTTTGGGACCGATAATTGCCGCTTACGCCGCCAAAGAATTTGGGGATTGGACGCTAATTTTTCCCGTTTATCTGATAGCTACTTTGGCATCCTCCTTTTGGTTGTTGGTTACTCCCATCACCGAAAACCAGACCATTCACTCTTCCTCCTTCAAATCCTCTTTATCATTGCTAAAAAATCCAACAGTATTAAAATTGTTTATTGGAATTTTTACAGTCGTGGGCATTGATGTCGGAATTAATACAATAGCGCCAAAACTAATGGAAGAACGTATTTTTGGAATGACCTCCCTAGACTCCGTTTATGCTATTAGTGTCTATTTCATATTTCGTACTATCGGCTCTTTTCTGGGGAGTATTATGCTTTCCTATGTTTCAGTCCGAAAATTTTATATCACTAGTACTTTTATTGCTATAAGTTCTTTACTTGCTCTAATTTTTGCTGATAACTTAAACATACTCTACTTATTTATAGCCTTAGTAGGCTTATCGGTTTCTAATATCTTTTCTATCGTTTTTTCCTATGCGCTTCAATATTTACCCGATAAATCAAATGACATTTCTGCCTTGTTAATTATGGGGATTTCTGGAGGTGCCTTATTTCCTTGGTTAATGGGCTTAGCATCCGATAGCTTAGAATTACAGGCTGGAGCTTTAATTGTACTGATACTATGCTGCGTATACCATATTTATCTTTCGTTTTTTGTAAAAAAGGTAGAAATCGAAACTGTTGATAAATAAAAAATTAAATTTTGAGAACCAAAACTAATTATTAAAATGTCCAGATGCCATAAAAATGCATCATTTAAAAACCCTAGTGCTTATGCTAAAAAATCTTTAACTAACAAAAAATCTTTAACTAAATAATTTTTTATTATATGAATATACAGAAAAAACAGTCTGATTTTTACAGACTATTCAAATCGCGTCTCACAAGTATCTGTAGCGCATTTATCTTCCTTTTTTCAATGACTGCCTTTGGACAAAATATCCAAATAACAGGCGAAGTACTAGATACAAAAAACAATACTTTACCAGGAGTAAATGTGGTTGTAAAAGGTACATCAATAGGTACAATTACTGATTTAGACGGTAAGTTTAGTATTACTGTGCCAAGTGAATCCTCAGAACTCGAATTTTCTTCATTGGGATTCGTTACAAGTATTCGCAAGGTAGGTCAATTAACAACGATTAATATCATATTAGCCGAAGACTCTCAGGAATTAGATGAAGTTGTTGTGGTGGGCTATGGTGTACAGCGAAAATCTGACGTTACTGGTGCCATAGGTAAAATTACATCCAAAGAAATCCTTGAAAACCCCTCTTTTAATGCTCTAGAAAGTATGAGAGGTAAAGTATCCGGAGTTAATGTTTACACAAATTCTGGCTCACCTTCAGGGAGTAATAGAGTAGTCATTAGAGGAGTCGGTACCATTAATTCTTCATCAAATCCACTTTATGTAGTGGATGGAGTTGCCATGCAGGATTTTCAATTTCTAAATCCCAATGACATCGAAAGTATGGAAGTCTTAAAAGACGCTTCTTCAACAGCGATTTATGGAGCTAGAGGAGCTAATGGAGTTATTTTAGTGACCACCAAAAGAGGGAACAAAAGTGACAAAATTACCGTTGCCTATGACACTTATGTCAGTTTTGGTCAATTGCGGAAACAAATGGATGTATTAGACTCAAATCAGTTACTGCAAGTGATTAAAACGGGCTATGCCAATGCCCCTAAATATAATGACTATCAGCCGGGAGCTGCTCCTGTACTAACCACTAATGATCCTCGCTTATTTGATGCGAATGGACAGCCACTTTACAATACAAATTGGCAAGAAGAGGCTACTAGAACTGCTATCTCTCAAAATCACCAAATTAGTATTCAACAAGGGGGAGAAAAATCATCGGTAGGTGCTTTTTTAAATTTTACAGACAGTCAAGGGATTATGCTGAATTCCTATATGAAAAGGATTAATGCAAAATTTGCCTTTGATGTTAAACCTAAAGAATGGTTTGATTTTGGAATTAACATGCTCGTTAATCGTACAAATGAAAATGCGGTTGAGGAAGATGGTGGCGGGCAGTCACCCAGGAGAACTATGATTGAAATGCCTTCGTTTTTTCCTGTAAAATATCCGGATGGTTCCTGGAGTAATTCTTTAGGTACAACTGATAATTTTGGATTTGAAGGAATGGCTAATCCGGTTCATGTGCTAGAAACTCAGGAGCGTTTACGCAATCGTACTCAAATCTTTGGTAATGCTGCTTTGACCTTTCATATTTTACCTGGTCTGGATTTAAAAACTCAATTTGGAGTTGATAACCAATATCGTAATTATAAAGATTATTGGCCTACCGATTTAGTAAATATCTCTGCCCCTAATGGTTTTGCTCAAATCACAAACGAACAAAACATGTATTGGCAACAAGAAACGTTCCTTACTTTCAATAAAGATTTAGGCGATAATCACCGTATAAATTCGGTACTAGGTCTGAGTTGGCAGGAAAATAGTTTTGAAAGAAGTGGTTCGGCCACTAGAGGTTTTTCTGATAATTTTTTCAAATACAATAATATGGGAGCAGCGACAACACCTGATCCTCCTACTTCATTATCAGAAAGCTGGGCTATGAATTCGTACTTTGTGCGTACCGGCTATACTTATAAAGATCGTTATTTATCAACATTCACCGCCAGAATGGATGGTTCTTCCCGATTTGGTGCCCAAAACAAATATGCCTTCTTCCCTTCTTTGGGTCTAGGTTGGATCGCATCTAAAGAAGATTTTTTTGTAAATAATCTTAAGTTTATAAACCAATTAAAATTTAGAACCAGTTATGGACTTACAGGAAATTCCGAAATTGGAACCTACAGATCTCTGGCAACTATAGCCTCCGGTACTGCTCTGATTAATGGAGAACGTGCTCCCTCATCCTACTCTAACAGACTTCCTAACAGCAATTTAAAATGGGAGAAAACTTCACAATTCGATATCGGCTTTGACCTAAGTATGTTTCAAAATAGAGTTTCTCTCGAATTTGACTATTATTACAAATCCACAACCGATCTTTTGTTAGATCGTCCGGTTCCGCATAGTACTGGTTTTACATCCGTACTCGATAATATTGGTGAAGTATCGAACCGTGGAGTAGACATCCTAGTTTCAACAGTAAACATTGAAAACAATGATTTTTCTTGGAATACCTCTTTGAATTTAAACTTCAACAAAAACCGTATTGAAAAATTAGGCACGAACAACGAAGATATTGAACCAGGTCCTTTTTGGGTATCAGGAAGTCAGACAATCTTGCGCGTTGGGGAGTCTTTGGGATCTTTCTATGGATATACTCGTTTAGGAACTTGGAGTACAGATGAAGCTGCTGAAGCCGCCTTAGTAAATCAAATTCCGGGTGAGGCTAAAAGATCAACTACAAAAAGTATTTTAGGAAGTGGTTTACCTGATTGGACTGGAAGTTTTATAAATAAATTACGATATAAAAATTTTGATTTCATCCTGGACTTTCAATTTGTTAAGGGAGGCGAAATTCTTCAACAGTTTTTTCACTCTACTCAGGATAGAACGGGTTATGGTAATGGTTTAGTTGAAACACTAACCGAAGCTTGGACTGAACAAAATCAAAACACGATGGTACAACAAATTCGGAATGGCCCTATTAGCGGTCAAAGTTCGGAAATGGACAGCCAGTGGGTTTCCGATGGATCTTATCTTCGACTGAACTCTATCTCTTTTGGATATAACTTCCCCGATACGTTTCTTGAAAAAAGTGGTATTAATCGTTTAAGAATCTATTCTACATTAAACAATGCATGGGTTTTAAACGCCAAGTCCTTTAAAGGTTTTGATCCCGAAGGATCTTCACAAGGAGGAAATCAATGGGGACAGAATATGTTCTTCTTTCAATATCCAAGGCCAACAACGCTCACTTTTGGACTTAATGTTAGTTTTTAACCAACCTTTAATTGAAATTTAATATGAAAAAATCTATTATACTTTTAACGGGACTCCTTTTAATATTGAACTCTTGTTCTGATTTCTTAGTTGAAGAGCCCCTAAGTGAAATTACACAAAATCAATATTTCACTTCACCCAATCATGCGTATGCTGCAGTAAATCAGCTGTATCGTGGCGGGATTCAGGACCTTACTTATGCTGCTAGTGCTTATAACGGTCCTAAACTAATGAGTGGCGGATACATGTCAGGCTTCTTTGACAATCCTAACTATAAAGGACAGGAACAATTTATTGTTCAAAGTCAAAGCCTTAGTCTTAATGCGCAAACAAGTGCTGGTTATCTCGATGGAATTTGGGATCCTTGTTATAGAGCAATTGCTAGAGCTAATTTTGCTATTGAAAATATTCCTGTAACTCCAGGTTTAAACGATAATGAAAAAAAGCAACTTTTAGCAGAAGCCTATTTCTTCAGGGCGTTTAATTATTTCTATTTAGTAAAATATTTTGGAGACGTACCCCTTATTATTGATACCCTCCAAGAGGATATTTATGTTGCACGTTCAACTTCAAAAATAGTATACGAACAAATGATTACGGATCTTACTTATGCTAGTAAAGAAGGAGGTTTAGAAGACCTTCCTATGCCAAAAAACAATTTCAGAATCTCAAAAGGTGCTGTTAATACCCTTTTGGCTGATATTTATTTGCATATGAGTGGATTTCCAGTTCAGGCGAATAAATATGCCGAAGCAGCAACAACGGCTCGGGAAATTATCAATTCAGGAAACTATAGACTAATCCAAAATGGAAATACAACTACTAATAGTGCCTATAATATTATGAGAACTTCTGATAGCGAAGATGAATACATGTATCAGGTTGAATATATGTCAGGTATTGCAACGAATGGATGGATGGCAACCTATTCTTTTCCAACAGGTGCTGTTAGCTGGCCTGGACAAATTTTCAAATTTGCTATTACCACGGAAGTCTTTTTGCCTCGCCCCGGATTACTAGCTATTTATGACAGCACCGAAGATATTAGAATTCAGGAAAAACAATTTTTTCATTCACAGTTTACCTATGATTATTCTAATTCTAGCGGTACAAATACCGAGACAAGAAATTTTCCAACGATGCCCTATTTGTGGTTTGACCAAAATGCTTTATTTACTTCAGGGCAACAAGACAAAGATTTTAAAATATACCGCTACGCCGAAGTATTGCTTATTGCCGCAGAAGCAATTGCCAAAACAGAAGGAGTCACTGCCGAAGCTAGAGGCTATTTAGCCCAAGTTAGAAGCAGAGCTTCACTTACAGGAAAAAGTGTGGAAACAGTTTCAACCGAACTGGCTGCTTTATCTCCCAATCAATTTATTGAAGAAGTTTGGAAAGAAAGACTGAGAGAGTTTCCTCTTGAATTTAAAATCTGGGAGGATATGCAACGTACCCGTAAAATCATGAAAACCAACATTAATAATAAGGGAGTAATCTCTTTTATTGATCTTATAGGGGCACAAAACACTTGGGGAAATACATTTCAGGCCAGAGACCTTCTTTATCCAATATCTGCTAATGAATTACAACGTAATCCAAATTTAACTCAAAATGAGGGCTACTAAAATATAAATCTAGTATTAAAAGGGAAGAAAAGAGCATGAAAAAAGTATTGAAATAGCTTGCTCTTCCCTTTTTTATTTTTGAATTAAGGGTAAATTAAATCTCCTAATAAACAAAAAAAGCATGCAAAATCTAACATATCTCTTACTCTTATTCTTCTTAATTCCCGAATTTAAGAAAGAGAGCACTGAAACAAAAACACTTTGGCAAATTGGCACTAAAAATAATAAAGCCGATGAATTTGCTCTGAAATCAGGTGCTTATCAAGACTTTCTGAAAAAAGATTTTGGTTGGGAAGACCGATATTATCTAATTGGTGTTTCAAAGCCTGAAAAAGACTGGCCATACATCATACCAGGTCCTCAGGATAAATGGGGCGGTACTGGTGGTACTTCAGGGATACGAACAAATGTGATGACTATTTTATTTGGAATGGATACACTTCCAAAACAAGGAAAATATAAATTAATTGTCACGGTTTTAGAAACTTCTGAAAAATTGGAGTCGTTGTTAAAAATTACCGTGAATTCTAAATCTTGGAAATACAAACTAAAGACCGGCACTGGTGATATTAGCCTCAAAAAAGAACCTAATACGCGAAACTCACAAATTATAAGTATTGACATAGATTCGGAGATAATCACCACTCATGGAAATGAAATACAAGTCGGTATTATTGAAGGTTCCTGGCTTATTTTTGATGAAATAAGACTCGAAGGCCCCGCTGCTGCCAGTATCTCAAAAACACACCAAGCTGCCTTTATACGTAAAGTGAAGGCCGCAGATTATGAATTAAAAAACAAAATGATTCAACCCTTATTAATTGATGTCGAACATTTGAATGGCACGCCGGAATTGACGGTTAAATTAGATGATTCTCTTATTTTTAAACAAAAAACAGAGCAGGGTCGTTACCTCTTTGAGGCTCCCATGCCAGCAGTGTTAAGTACTCAGAAATCTAATTATAGTATCGCTTTAGACGGTAAAATAATTGAAAACGGTACCATAATTAGATCTCCTCAAATCGAAGCTTCAATAGCTAATTACGTAGACACAAGAATAGGAACGGCCCATTCCCGATGGATGATTGCCCCAGGACCTTGGATGCCTTTTAGTATGGTTAAACTGAGTCCTGACAATCAAAATGACGGTTGGCAGTCCGGATACGAGCCTTCTTTTGAAAGTATTGGAACTTTTAGTCACATTCACGAATGGACTATGGCTGGATTAGGAATGATGCCGACATCCGGTGAACTTAAGACCGATATTGGGGATCAAAGTGTCGATTTGATCAATCCTATAGTGCTTGATAATAATACAAAACCAGCTTTATCCGGATACAGATCTAGAATTGACAAGGCTTCCGAAAAAACTCCGCTCGGATATTACAGTGTCAAATTAACAGATTATAATATTTTAGCCGAATTAACAGCGACCAATCGATGTGGCTTTCAAAGATATACCTATCCCAAAGGGGCCAAAGCCAGAGTAATGATTGATTTACAAATACCATCCGAATACAAGTATCTCGTTCAGAATGCTGAAATAAGGCAAATCAATAATCGAAGAATTGAGGGATTCAGCAAACAACTCTCCGCAGATGCATGGTCTGGAGGAGTCGATCAGGAATACACCATTTATTTTGTTATAGAATTTGATCAAGATATTAATAAATTCGGTGGATGGGAGAATGAGCTCGTATCTAAAAATAGAAGTATTAAGGGTACTAACCTATCGAAAGTGGGAGCCTATGTAGAGTTTGATACGCGAGAAAATCAAATAATTCAGACACGTTCAGCAATTTCATATGTTGATATTGAAGGGGCACGTGGGAATCTCAAGACAGAAATATCGGATCCTTTTAAATGGAATTTCGAAGAAATCCGTCAGGCTCAGGTTGATTCTTGGAATAAAATTCTAAATCGAGTTGAAATTAGTTCGAATGACAAGCGGGAAAAAACACGTTTTTATACCAACCTTTACCGATCCTATTGCAGGAATACTTACAGTGATTCTGACGGACGCTGGGTGGATGCTACCGAAAAAATACAAAAATTCTCCGATACTGATGCCCTTGCCTTAGGCTGTGATGCCTTTTGGAATACCTTTTGGAATTTGAATCAAGTATGGAATTTAATAACACCGGAATGGTCAAGCCGATGGGTTAAATCGCAATTGGCCATGTTTGATGCTAACGGATGGCTGGCCAAAGGCCCCGCAGGCATGGAGTATATTCCTGTAATGGTCGCAGAACATGAAATACCTCTTTTAGTAGGAGCGTATCAAATGGGAATACGCGATTATGATACCGAAAAACTTTTTGCAGCGGTAAAAAAAATGCAAACTACGCTTCCTCAAAAAATTGGTGGCGGCTATGCCGGAAACGAGGACTTAGCTCCCTACTTAAAATACGGCTATGTCCCTTCCGATAAAGGACGCTTTTCCAATAGCCTGGAATATTCCTTTGATGATTGGACTGTGGGGCAATTAGCACTAGCCTTAGGCAAAAAACAAGACTACGAAATATTTAATGATCGAGGCAATTGGTGGAGAAATGTTATTGAACCCAAATCCGGATATGCACAACTTCGCAACAGCGAGGGTATTTGGCAATCGGACTTTGATCCTTTTAAATCAGGGGCAAACCACCATTATGTAGAAGGGAATGCCTGGCAGCTCAGCTTTTTTGTTCCTCAAAATATACCTGCTTTAGCAAATGCAATAGGAAAAGATCGTTTTATCGAACGATTAAATTGGGGTTTCGAGCAAAGCGAACCCTGGAGATATAATGCTCCTGGAGATCAATATTGGGATTTTCCAGTAGTGCAGGGAAATCAACAATCCATGCATTTTGCTTTCTTATTTAATTGGGTCGATCAACCTTGGAAAACTCAGAAATGGTCAAGATCAATACTGGATCGTTATTATGGATTTGATATTTCAAATGCTTATTTAGGGGATGAAGATCAGGGCCAAATGAGTGCCTGGTTTATAATGGCGGCACTGGGCTTATTTCAAACAGATGGTGGTACCCGCTTAGATCCGATTTATGAAATTGGGAGTCCATTATTTGAAAAGGTAACCATTGATCTTGGGCAAAAATACGATCGAGGCAAAAAGTTTACAATCGAGGCAAAAGAAACCTCAAGAAAAAATATTTATGTACAATCAGCAAACCTCAACGGAAAAGTATTAAACAGCTTTCAATTCCCGGTAAGTGAATTGCTCAAAGGCGGTAAATTAAGTCTGATCATGGGACCAGAACCCAATAAAAAATGGGGAACAAAATAGATTATAAATACCAATAACGCATCAAATAATAACTTAAAAATAAACATATGAATTATTTTGTAAAAAAAAGCGTACTGATTTTAGGCCTGGCATTAGCTTTTGGTTCCTGTCAAAAAGATTCAGAAAAAAAGATTGATAACCTGACACAATATGTAGATCCTTTTATTGGTTCAGGAGGCCACGGCCATGTTTTTGTTGGCGCCAGTGTTCCTTTTGGCGGAATCCAGTTGGGTCCTAGTAATTTTTATAAAGGCTGGGACTGGTCTTCCTCCTATCATTTTTCAGATAGTATTGTAAAAGGTTTTACCCATCTAAATTTAAGTGGAACTGGGATTTCTGATTTAGGGGAACTTTCGGTTTTGCCAACTGTTGGAGTCCGAAAAGTTTGGTCTGGAAATCAAGACCGCCCAAAGGAGGGTTATGCCTCGCTTTACAATAAAACGACAGAAGCTGTAAAACCAGGATATTACACGGTCGAATTAGAGGATTATAATATTAAAGTGGAACTCTCTGCTACGGAACGGGTGGGTATTCATAAATATACATTTCCGGCGAATAAAGAATCCAGAGTAATTGTCGATTTAAGCGAAGGAAACTCCGATATTGCCGTAGAAACCTTTATCCGCCAAATTAACGATACTACTTTTGAGGGCTATAGGTATTCAAAAGGATGGGCTGAAGATGAAAGAGAATACTTCTCCTTGATACTCTCAAAACCGGTAAAGAATTTTGTAATCTACAATGAAAATACCAAATTGGAGGGAAACGAAGCTAAAGGAAAATTGATCAAAGGATTCTTAGAATTTTCGACAACTGAAAAAGAGATTCTGTATCTAAAAATGGGAGTTTCACCAGTAAGCATGAAAAATGCCTTAGCTAATATTCAAGCTGAAATTCCAAATTGGGATTTTGACAAAGTAGTGGCTGATGCCGATGCTAAATGGAATAAAGAGCTTTCAAAAGTCACAATCAAAACAGAGGATGAAGCTAAAAAAAGAGTGTTTTATACTGCGCTTTACCACACCATGATTGCTCCTAATCTCTATAATGATGCTAACGGAGAATACCGAGGGACCGATAAAAAAGTATACTCGGATCCCGGATTTAATAACTACACTTTATTTTCGCTTTGGGATACCTACCGCGCAGCACATCCTCTTTTCACAATTACCCAACCCGGGCGTGTAAGTGATATGATCAATTCCATGCTTTTGATTTTTAAACAACAAGGAAAACTTCCGGTATGGCATTTAAGAGGGAATGAAACCAATACGATGCCGGGTTATAGTGCCATTCCCGTGATTGTTGATGCTTGCCTTAAAGGATTCGAAGGAATTAATTTAGAAGAGGCTTATCTTGCCGTGAAAACATCGGCTACTGGTGATTTTGAACCCGGGGTGAAAGATATGCTGAAATACGGCTACATACCCGCTGATCATGGTCCTGAATCGGTAGCAAGTGCTATGGAATATGCCATTAGTGACTGGGCAATCTCTAAGTTAGCAGAAAAATTAGGCAAAAAAGAAGATGCTAAATACTTTGGAGAAAGAGCAAAAGGCTATAAAAAATACTTCGATCCTGAAACAAGATTCATGCGAGGTAAAATGTTGGATGGTAACTGGAGAACTCCTTTTGATCCCGTTTCTGCACAACACAGGATTAATGATTATTGTGAAGGGAATGCCTGGCAATATTTATGGATGGTCCCTCAGGATCCTGAAGGGCTGATCGAACTTCTTGGCGGCGACAAGCATTTTGTTGCAAAACTGGATGAACTTTTTAGTCGGTCTTCAAAATTAGACGAAGGTGCTTCAATGGATATTTCAGGATTGATCGGACAATATGCACATGGTAATGAACCGAGTCATCATACAACTTATATGTATGCTTATGCCGGAGAGCAATATAAAACTGCTGATAAGGTTGACTATATTTTGAATGAACTCTATACCGACAAGCCTGATGGTTTGAGTGGAAATGAAGATTGTGGCCAAATGTCCGCCTGGTATGTGTTCTCTTCTATGGGTTTCTATCCCGTAAATCCATCCAATGGAATGTATGTATTTGGCAGACCTCTTTTTGATGAGGTTACCATTGCTTTACCTGATAATAAAAACTTTAAAGTAGAAACGGAAAACAATAGTTTCAAAAATATTTATATTCAATCAGTTACTTTAAATGGAAAAAAACATTCAAAATCGTTTATCACTCACAAGGAAATTTTAAAAGGTGGAGAACTTAAGTTTGTTATGGGACCTAAACCAAATCTCGAATTTGGAAAAAAACAAGAAGATCGTCCCAAATCCATTGTTTATTAATAAATTATAAAGCTAAAATTTTGATTCTGATGCTCGGATAGCAAATCCTAAACGCTATTTCGCATTGGAATCAAATTTTATTGGTTTGATAAGCTATTGTATTTAAAAATAACCATCCTGTTTTTTAAGCTGGGATTATCAAAACACATCAAATTTCTTTTTTATTTTCTGAAATCTGAAACACGAATTATGAAAAAAAATTTAATTGCTTGTATTGTAATTGGCACTGCTATAAACCTAAAATTAATAGCACAAACCAAAATAAATAGCACTATAAAAACTCCAATTGACCAAATACAATGGATCAATTATGTACAACCGAATATAGGTACAGCGCATTCGCGTTGGTTTTTTTATACGCCCGCTGCTATGCCTTTTGGAATGGCAAAATTAGGCCCCTCAACTAATGGGCATTACGGAAATGCTTCCGGTTGGGAAGCCGTTGGATATGATTACCGCCATACTTCCATCGAAGGTTTTGCCGCTTTCCATGAATTTCAAATTGGAGGTATTGTTACTGCTGCAACCGTTGGTGATATTCAAACCGTCCCAGCAAAACTTGAAAATCCTGACCAAGGATATCGATCCCGATTCAATAAAGAAAATGAATTTGCGACTGCAGGTTACTATGCTGTGCTACTTAAAGATTATAATGTAAAAGCTGAATTGACAGCAACGAATAGGGTGGCATTTCAAAAATACACGTTTCCTAAAAGCAGGCAATCAAATCTAATTTTTGACATTGGAAATCAGCAAGGGGAAAGCGGTAAGGTAAAAAAAGCTTTTGTAACGCTCGTCGATCATAATAAAATAGAAGGATATGTAATAACGGAGCCTGAATATGTCAAAGTGTATCAACCAGGAGCTACTGTGAGCATGTTTTTTTCTGCTATAATTAGTAAAAAACCGGATTCATGGGGTACTTTTCGAAACGATACTATCTATGCTGATAATCAAAGTATCGAAGGAGTTGGTGCTGGATTATATCTGGTTTTTGATACCGAAAAAGAAGAGAAAATTGAAATTAAAATGGGATTATCCTATACCTCTATTCAAAATGCAAGACTCAATTTAGCAGCTGAAGCGGCTGAATTAAACTTTGAGCAGGCCAAACAATTGGCAACCCAAACATGGAATGATCAATTAGGACGTATTGCCGTTGAAAGCAAAGACGAAAAGTCAAAGATAAAATTTTATACAGGACTATATCATGCTCTTCTTGGAAGAGGTCTTGCAAGTGATGTAAATGGTCAATATCCTAAAAATGATGGTAGTATTGGACAAATTACTCTGAATAATAAGGGAGTTCCATTACACAATCATTACAATACTGATGCTGTTTGGGGCGCTTTTTGGAATCTCACACAACTCTGGGCTTTAGGCTATCCAGAATATTATTCCGACTTTATAAAAAGTCAACTACTGGTCTATAAGGAAACCGGCTGGCTTGGAGATGGAATAGCTAACAGCCGCCTTGTTTCTGGAGTAGGCACCAATTTTGTCAGCTTAATTATAGCGTCTGCATATTCGTCTGGAATAAGAGATTTTGATATTGATCTCGCCTACGAAGCGGCACTTAAAAATGAAATCACTTGGAAAAATCGACCCGAAGGCGCTGGTAAAATGGACCTCAAACCTTTTGTAAAATCAGGCTACATCAATTTTACAAAAGCTTTTGGAAAAAGTAATGCCAAAGGCTCTGGATTTAGTGCTTCTCACACCTTAGAATATGCCTTTAGCTCATTTGCTGTAGCTCAGATGGCAAAGCAACTGGGCAAAAAAGAGGATTATGATAAGTTAATGAAACAATCTAAATCATGGGAAAATCTATTCGATCCAAAAACACAATTAATTCGTCCTAAAAACAAACAGGGTAAATTCACAGATCCTTTCGACCCCTATGCGCCATGGGAAGGTTTTCAAGAAGGTAATGCAATCCAATATACCTTCTATGTGCCGCATGATCCGGAACGTTTAATTGCTAAGATTGGAAAAGAAACCTTCAATAATAGATTAGACAGCATTTTTACTCTTTCTCGCAAAACAGTATTTGGGGGCGGTAAAGAAATTGATGCTTTTGCAGGAATAAAAACACTATACAATCATGGTAATCAACCCAACCTTCACATTTCATGGCTATTTAATTTCTCTGACAAACCCTATCTTACCCAAAAATGGACCCGTGCTATTTGTGACGAATTTTATGGTACAGAAGGAATCCATGGCTATGGATACGGTCAAGATGAAGATCAGGGTCAATTAGGTGCTTGGTATGTTATGGCTGCTATCGGTTTGTTTGATGTAGGCGGTCTTACAAAGGAAAATCCAGAATTCCAAATTGGAAGTCCCCTATTTGATAAACTAACCATCAACTTGAATCAGGACTACTACAAAGGGAAACAATTCAGTATTGAAACCAGAAATAACAGTAAAAATAATTTCTATCTAAAAAACATAAAATGGAACTGCAAGAAACAATTTAAGGCCGCTATTCCCTTTTCTGAAATAACTAAAGGCGGTATACTGTTACTAGACATGTCTGATAAACCTATTCAATAACGAATCTAATAATATGATTATGAAAACATATTTTCTTTTTTTAATCCTCTCAGCCTTATTCTTTTTATCCTTAACTGTAACAGGACAAAAAGCGGTTATGAAGCCCGAATTAGTGTATAAAATCAAAACAGATACCCGTTTAAAAACAGTATCAGAAAAAGCGCGAAAGCTAGTTTCCTCTGGTTTTAACGCAGGAGATGGTTATTCCGAAGTATGGATTCGGGATTTGAATACTTTTACCGATCTCGCTACTAAAGTCGCCGATAAGGAAAAGCTGAAAGAGGCTCTGCTTACCTTTTTTAAATTCCAGGGAAAAGACGGTAACATCATGGATGGTTATACTGAAATTAAAAATGCCAGTAGTGGTGGTGTTTTTTATTACAGCAAACTCGCACCAGAATTTGCAGCCCACAAAAACACCGTGGAAACAGATCAGGAAACTTCGCTTATTCAGGCTTTATATAAATATGTAAAAGCTACTGGAGACCACTCCATTTTAAAAGAAAAAATTGACAACAGCACTGTAGAAGAACTCATGGGTAAAGCATTAACCTTTTTACTGGAACACCGTTTTGATAAAAAATACGGCTTACTTTGGGGAGCTACAACAGCCGATTGGGGTGACGTTCAACCGGAGCATGATTGGGGTGTAGTTATCGACAGTTCCAGTCATTTTGCAATTGATATTTATGACAATGCCATGTTTGTTATTGCACTTAATAATTATATTGATTTGTTAGCCCTTGAAAATCAAAAAAAACCTTGGCTACTGATCAAAGAAAAAATAGTAAGCAATACTAAAAAACACCTTTGGGACAAAAAAAACAATAAATACAGAACTCATATATATCTCAAGGACTCTCCTTTTCCTAAAGATTTTGATGAAAATAAAATCTACTATCATGGTGGTACCGCAATTGCCATTGAGGCTGGTTTACTAAACAAAAAACAAGTGAAACAAGCTTACGAAAAGATGAAAGCGAATGTAAAATCAGCAGGAGCGCAGACTATAGGGCTCACTCTTTTTCCCGTTTATCCAAATGGTTTTTTTAAAAATAAAGGAATGAGTGAGTATGGTTATCAAAATGGAGGAGATTGGACTTGGTTTGGTGGCAGAATGGTACAACAATTAATACACTATGAATTATATGATGAAGCATTTGAAGCACTTTCTCCTATGCTGGACAGAGTGCTACTTCACAAAGGATTCTACGAATGGTGGACTCCTGCAGGAGAACCAAAGGGTTCTGGCCAATTTAGAGGGTCTGCCGGAGTTCTTTGGTCTGCGATTGAGCAATTAAACGCTCAATCCGTCCAAGAATAAAAGAGAACTAATAGTATCCATCTAATTCCCAGCTTGCCTCCTATTCTTCAATAGTTACCCGTACTAAAAATTAATTTTAAATATTGTATCATAGTGAAATTTAAAAACAGAGCTGTAAGTTAGCGATTAATTCGAGCCCTAAAATAAATGTTTAAAAAATAACTCTTTAATATTTACAACAAATGAAATACTTCATATTTAGTATTCTCCTACTCCATTTAAATTTAATTAGTGCGCAACAAAATTTAATTAAATATGTAAAACCAATCATTGGATCAGAAAAAATGGGACATACTTATCCTGGGGCAACTGTGCCGTTTGGAGCCGTACAATTAAGTCCCGAAACGGATACCATATCCTATGAATTAAACGGAAAATATAATGGTGATGTTTACAAATATTGCGCAGGATATAAATATGAAGACAAAACCATTGTAGGATTCAGTCACACACACCTGAGTGGAACCGGTCATTCTGATCTTGGCGATTTTTTAGTTATGCCAACACAAGGAAAACTACAACTGAATCCCGGAACGGCATCGGATACAAAAAGTGGGTATCGCTCTGCGTTCTCACATTCTAATGAAATATCCGAAGCTGGTTATTACAAAGTAAAACTGGATGATCATGCTATTATTGCCGAAATGACGGCAACTACCAGAGTAGGAATGCATCAATACACATTTCCAAAATCGGATGAAAGTCACATCATCCTTGACTTAATGGCTGGTATTTATAATTACGATGAAAAAAATGTTTGGACATATATAAGAGTGGTCAATGACTCCCTAATCACAGGTTACCGACAAACAAATGGCTGGGCACGGACTAGAACCGTATATTTTGCAATGTCGTTTTCAAAACCATTTGCCAATTACGGACAAAAAAATTATGACACAAAGCAATCGTATCGTGGTTTTTGGAGAAAATTTGATGAATCAAAAAACTTTCCGGAAATCGCTGGAAAAAAAATACGCATGTATTTTGATTTTAAAACAGAAGAAGCCGAAAAAATTAAAATAAAATTTGCACTATCCTCTGTAAGTCAAGAAAATGCTTTAGAAAATATGCAATCCGAAATTAAAGATTGGAATTTTGAGAAAGTAAAAACGGATGCCCAAAAATTATGGAATGACGAACTGAATAAGATTAAAATAGAAGCTTCCGAAGACAATAAGAAAAATTTCTATACTGCAATGTATCATACTTTTATAAATCCTACAGCATACACTGACGTAAACGGACAATACAAAGGTTTAGATCAGGACACTCATACCGCTAATGGATTTACCAATTACAGTACGTTTTCGCTATGGGATACCTATCGGGCATTGCATCCATTTTTTAACATAATTCAACCTTCCCGGAATAATGACATGATAAAGTCAATGATGGCGCATTACAAGCAAAGCGCCTTACACATGCTGCCAATTTGGTCTCATTACTCCAACGATAATTGGTGCATGAGTGGCTATCATAGTGTTTCAGTAATTGCAGATGCGATCATAAAAGGGGTTTATAATGGCGACCCAAACGAAGCGCTGGATGCTTGTGTGGCAACAGCAAAACATCGAAATTATGAAGGCATTGGCACCTATATGGATTTAGGTTTTATACCTGATGAAAAAAGTGGCACTTCAGTTTCAAACACATTAGAATATGCCTATGATGATTGGTGTATAGCTCAATTAGCAAAAAAATTAGATCGACAGGAGATTTATGAAGAGTTTATAAAAAGATCCTCAAATTGGAAAAACAATTTTAATCCAACAACAGGATTTATGCAACCCAAATTAGCAAATGGTACTTTTAAAAGTAATTTTGATGCTATGACAACGCACGGCCAAGGATTCATTGAAGGAAATAGTTGGAATTACAGTTTTTTTGTTCCACATAATCCAACTGAATTGATTGCCAAAATGGGTGGTAAATCCGCATTTTCAGATCGTTTAGATACTTTATTTTCCATGCATTTACCTGATTCATTTTTCGCTGAAACAGAAGACATCACCAGAGAAGGAATAATTGGTGGTTATGTTCACGGAAATGAGCCTGCTCACCACGTAGCCTATTTTTACAATTGGACAAATGAACCTTGGAAAACACAATATCAGGTTAGAAAAATAATGAAAATGCAATACAAACCAACACCTAATGGTTTAGGAGGAAATGATGATTGCGGACAAATGAGTGCTTGGTATATCTTCTCTTCATTAGGATTTTATCCGGTTGCTCCAGGTTCAACTGAATATGCTATTGGATCCCCTTTGGTAAACAATGCGGTATTGACTTTAGAAAATGGTAAAATGTTTACCATAGAGGTGTTAAATCAAAAAGACAAAAATGTTTATGTTCAAAAAATAGTACTAAATGGCAAGCCCTTACCGACTTTGTTTATAAACCACAATGATATTACTGCTGGAGGCAAATTGACTTTTTATATGGGATCTAAACCTAAAAAATAAATCAAAAATTTACATCCCAATTAAAAAGATTAATTTTAGGGTATTTTGCACAGATACAATTGTGTTGCATTGTATTTAAGTATATTAAACTCGTTAGGTGTAATTAGTTTTTGATGATAATTTTTCGTCAGTTCGAGTGATTTTTTCCCCAAGCCTCGAGAATAAAATCGTATCGAGAACAAGAAAAATTTAATTAAAACGGCTCTCGATACACGTCACCTCAAGTGCGAAGCGTATCGAGAAGTGTTGTTCCGTTTTACTACATAAAACACGCAAACTGACATTTTTAATCATTGCACCCAACGGGTTATATTAAGTTCCTGAACACACTGAAGGGATTTTAAAAAGAAAAAAATCAATAGCAAAATTCATCAATATCCATCTCTTTTTTATGGTATGAATGGGTTCTTGTAAATTGGTCAACTTAGTCGTGAGGATATAGACTTCGAGTCATTACAGCAAAAACCGGACAACTGTTTAATAAACGCTTAGCAACACATTAATCGAAAATCCAAACGGCCTAATACCCTCCACAATTGCTAAAAGACCAACGAAATCTCAAACCTAGAACCCAAAAAATAACATTCTCTTAAAGGATTTGTATCCTTTTTTTGCTAATCTTGTAAACTTCAATAAACGTAAAAACCTCAATAAATTAAGAGCTGTTATGAGCCGTATAATTATATATTTATCCTTTCTGCTTTGTCTTTACTCTACTGTTTCAAAAGGGCAGGCTCCACCCGAGGAATTAAAAATTGCTTTTCTGGCAGATGTTCATTTTCAGGATATATATGGAACCTTACAAGACAGCGATTATAAAGGAATCACCAATCCTAAGAACGGAAAGCATACTTTATTAAGAACGATGGAATCGCAGTTACATTCGACTCGGATTTTTAATGAAAACTATTTTGCGTTTTTCGCAGTCCTAGATGATATTGTACAAAGAGGAATAAAAATCGTGGCGCTTCCGGGTGATTATAGTGATGACGGGCAACCACTTCACATTCGGGGTTTAAGGCAGATCCTTACTGATTATACTAAAAAATATGGGATCCAATTCTTTATCACCACAGGCAATCATGATCCTGCCGGACCTTTTGCTCAGGAATCTGGAAAAAATGATTTTTTGGGCAATCAAGGAAAACGCCAGCCTATTTTTAGTAAAAAAGGATTATATAAACCCAATAGCAATGATGAAAATACGGTAGTAATAACCCAAGATATTGCCAAAATGGGATATCTCGGTATTACAACTGAACTGAAAGATTTTGGTTTTTCCCCAAAAGAAAGCGATTTATTCTGGACCACTCCTTTCTGCAATTATTCATTAGACAATTATACTTATACAAAAGCAACAGAAGCCTCTTCTTTGACTAATAGAACCTATTCCGTAACGCCGGGATATTCCGTGCCTGATGTGAGCTATGTCGTAGAACCCGTTCCGGGACTTTGGTTACTGGCTATTGATGGTAATCTTTATATTCCAAAAAAAGAGGCTGCTGAAAACTCAAAGGACTCCAAAGAGTATTCTGATGCAGGTTTAGGCTACAATAAGGTGCTTTCTCATAAAAAACACCTGATAAAATGGATTGAAAAAATAAACGTAGAGGCTAAAAAGAGAGGGAAAACCCTAATCGCATTCAGCCACTTTCCAATGGTAGAATTTAATGATGATGCTTCCACTGAAATTGAAAAATTAATGGGCAAAGGAAAATGGCAATTAGACCGTGTTCCGAAGGAAGAAGTCGCAGAAACCTTTGCTGATGCCGGATTGAGAATCCATTTTGGCGGACACATGCACATCAACGACACAGGTGTTCGAAAAACTAAAAAAGGAAATACGCTGGTAAACATTCAAACTCCTTCTTTGGCAGCCTACATTCCTGCCTACAAACTGCTCACTGTCAAAGAAAATGAAATCATGGAAATTGAAACGATACCAATCACTGAAGTGCCCCGATTCAATGAACTTTTTGATCTTTATAAAATAGAATATGAATTTTTGAAAAGCCAAAATACCGCAGACCTCTGGAATAAGGACATTTTAGAAACAAAAAACTATCTCGATTTTACCGATTTCCATCTGAAAGAATTGGTCAGATTACGCTTTTTACCAGACGATTGGCCGGAAGAATTTAAAAATTTTATTTTAGAAGTTTCCGCTGAAGAATTGCTCCTACTCGCCAATATAGAATCTACAGCAGATTATAATACCATTATAAACCGCAAGAGCAATTTTAAGGAAGCTTGGAAAAAAGCAGAAAACAAACTAAAGCAACAATTAAAAGAGAATCAGTTCAATCAAAGTGATTTTAAATGGTCTGGTTTAGAGCTGATCACCGACTTTTATCGCATTCGAAGTGCTGATGAATTGGCTATAGCCGAAATTGGTAAAGAAAGAATAAAACAATATCAATTTATTATCGCTTCGTATCTTGACCATCAAAAGGGAAGAAAATTAAATCCTGAAAATCAAACAGCAAAAAATACAATTCTTTTTCTGACCATTCTGAATAAGTTCTTAAACGGAGCTCCTTCAGATCATTTTTTTGTTGATTTGAAATCGGGTGTTATTCAAAAATAAAAAAAGAGATACCTTTTATTGATATCTCTTTTCTCTTTAGATTTAATTTTTATGAGAATACAAACAAATTATTTAAGCTCCAATACTTGTTTGATTTTATGAAAAACTTCATTATTTTCATATACACCAGAAAAAATATCCGATTGCGGTCCATAGCTAAATATCGGCACCATAATTCCAGTATGATCATCAGTTGTAAAATCGCCTTCAATCATTTTGTCTTTTAAATTTCCTTGCGGTAGTGTAAACCCCGATGTCTCATGATCTGCGGTGACAATAACCAAAGTGTAGCCGGTTTGATCCGCAAATTTTATAGCCTCGGTTATCGCTTTGTCAAAATCAATTACTTCCGAAACAATTCCGGGTACATTATTCGCATGACCGTAGGAATCAATCTGAGCGCCTTCAACCATAAGAAAGAACGGTTTATTCTTGGCATTCAAAAATTCCAATCCGTTTTTTGTGGCTTCTGCCAATAAATTTCCACGTCCTTTTAAAACACTGGGAACCGTATTTTCAGAGAAAAAAAGACCAACTTGACTCTTATTACTATTGGCAACATCTGCAATGGAATTTAAAATTGAAAAATCAGTTTTAGAAAAACCAGCAGCGAAATTTCGGCTTCCGCCACCCATAAAAAGTGAAATCTTACTATTTATAAGATCATTTGCGATGGCTGCTGTCATATCGCGCTCTTTTTGGTGCGAATAAAAAGACGCAGGGGTCGCTCCTGTAATATGATCCGTGGTGATTAAACCCGTACTAAAACCCTTTTTGCTAAGGACTTCCATAATGTTTTCAGTAGGAATCCCTAAGGAATCCACTCCAATTGCCCGATTGAAGGTTTTTTTACCAATAGCTAATGCGGTGCCTGCTGCAGCTGAATCGGTGGTAAAATCATCAGAAGATTGCGTTTTTATAAACCCTATCGATTTTAATTGCGTCAGTGTCAATTGGCCACCATTAGCCAAAACAGCACTAGAAATCTGAGCAAGTCCATTCCCGTCGCCTATAAGCAGAATTATATTTTGTATAGGACTGTTTTTCTTGTCAGACAAATAAGTAGGTGTGTAAACCGGCGAATCAATCGTATTGTAAAAAACTCTGCTGTCTAAGGAATTCAAATAGCGTGAACTCTCGTAAGGCATGTCGGTATTTATAAAATCGACTCCGAGATCCTTGAACGTTTTCCATGCGGTTTTAGAATCTGGACAACCCCAAAAACGGAATGGTTTTCCATAACTATGCGCCTTATTGATTGCTTCGGATACCTTTTTGTAATCTTCGGCAGTAAGACGTCCTTTTCCGTTCCAAGATGAAAATTCACTGAAACTTTTGCTGATTATCGCCACCTTTTCCCATTGTTCTTTTTCTGGAATACCAGCAAAACTTTGATAATCAAATTGAATGTAATTAGGGTATTGTGTATATGTTTTTGCTTCTGGTCGGTTTCCAGATATCACAATGGAGAAATTTTTATTGTTTATTACATTAGGGTAATTTTCTAAAACAGCGATCAGTTTTTTTAACGTTGCAACAGACTCGGTTTTAATATCAATCAGTAATTGTATGGGTTGCTGATTTCCCATTTTTAGTGTCATTACTTGTTGCAAAGGATCTAAATACAGCTTTTCAAGGGTACGTTCTTTTTTGATATCGGTCTCGGTATGGCTTACATACAAGTTGTTATCCTTCAAAAAAACATCCGCTTCAATAGAATTCAAACCATTGGCATAAGCGCTCCAAAACGGAATATTTTGTTCATAATCATTATGAGAATGTATTTTATATTTTTGAATGTCTTGTGCCTGAATGAACTGCAAAGAAAACAGCAAGGCCAGAACTGAAATTTTAATAGATTGGGTCATAGTATAAATTGTAAAAAAAGAGTAGTGTTAACTCGTTGGGTTTAATTATTCAAAACATCAGTTCGAGTGTTTTTTGTCGAGTAAAACGGAACAAAAAATGTATCGAGAACCGTATTTAATTATGTAGACCTTTCGGCTGCTATTACAGTTCACCGAAAGGTCTTTAATAAAATTATATTTTATGACGTGATTCAGTAGCTTAGTTTAATTTTCTCCTTTAAAACCATGCTAAAACCACTTTTTTGATCCAATTAATATCCTGCGTTTTGAACTAAATATCCAGGCTTGTCTGAAGCTCCATCAATAGCAGATTGTGGAATTGGAAAAAGACGTTTCTGAACATTACCATCCGTTTTTTCGGTCCAGGTTCCTTCATATTTTCCAAAACGAATCATATCCGTACGTCTGAGCATTTCCCAGTAAAATTCAAATCCACGTTCGCTGTACAAAAGATCGAGTTTCATTGAAGTTAAGGCTGGCGGAACAATTCGGGCTGTTCTTGAAGCTCTTACCAAGTTTACATCGGCTAGTGCTCCACCTGCATCATTTGATTTACGAAGTTTAGCTTCGGCACGCATCATGTACACATCGGCCAAGCGAAGAATAACAATATCGGCATCTCCTCTATTTCTCCCGTTATCCGATTTTTTACTGAACTCATATTTCAATACTCTATACCCACTACTATACCCACTTCCTTCTGCTGTAAAATCTATTTTCTCTGTATGGTTGACTAGTTTTGTTTTATCCGCTCGAGTTATATTTCTCAGTTTGCCAATTTTATATCCAATTCCGTCAGCACAACGAGCAAAGGGTTGCCCATTAGCAGTGGTAAGTAATCCATATTGCTGGCCTCTGATGATCCCGCGATCAATTTCAAAATTAGCTGCCGTAACGCACGAATCCGCAGGTATTATAAGATTCTTTTTAGAAAACCTAGGATCCATTGTTGCGGGATCCTTAGAGCCATAAGCAACGACCCAAGTCTGATAAAAATCAGATGTAATGGCTGGACCGTCAGTTCCATTTGCTTTTACAAATGCGGGAAGCGGAAACCGGTCGCCGGATAAGGAGAAATAAGCCAAACGATTATGACCGTTCAATTCTGCTCGTTGATCAACAGCAAAGATTAACTCTTTGTTGGTATGGTTTTCATCATCAAATATTTCAAAATATTCAGAGGAAAGATTGTACTGTCCGGACTCAATAATTTTAGAAGTATACAAAATAACCTTATCCATGTCCTCTGATTTGAAATCAAAAGTACTTGCATATGGATTCCGATACACTGCAGCATTTAAGTGCAAACGAGATAGAAGTCCCCATACAGCACCTTGCGTAATACGACCGGGTCCTGAAGTTTTAGAAACCTCATTTTCAATAGACAAAAATTCGTTTTTAATATAATCTACCGATTCAGAACCACGTAAAACAGTAGAAATTTCCGCAGGGTTTTCTTTTACAAAAATTAATCCAAAAAGATCTAAACTCAACATAGAGTAATACGCTCGTAGCCCTTTGGCCTCAGCCAAATAAAGTTTAGCCGCAGGATTGCTTGCTGCCAGAGGACTTAGTGCATTGATTGCTGTCACGGATCTCGAAATACCTTGAGTAATGGATCCCCAAGTATCTTTTATTCGAATGTGGGAGCTGCTGTAAGTATGACGATGCATATCAATAAAAATCCCATTATCACCCCAATCAGTTCCTCCTCGATAAGGCAAAATAGCTTCATCCGTTGATATTTCCTGAAGTGTAAAATAACTGGTGTGTAAAAACAATCCCGGTAAAACAGCATAAGCAGGTGCAATACTTCCATCGGCAACCGCACCTGATGTAGCACCGCCAGTTAGGGACTCGTCTAAAACTTCTTCCTCAAGTGTTGTACAACCAAATTGCAATAAAGTGGTAAAAACGGTCAGTAATAGTATTATTTTATTTTTCATGTGAATTGTATTTAATTAAAAGGAAACATTAAATCCGAATAGGAATGTTCTTGCTTTAGGATAACTCAAATAATCGATACCGTAAGAAGTAACTCCAGCTACAGATCGATCTGAGTTGACCTCTGGATCATAACCGTCATAATCCGTAATGACAAATAAATTTTGTCCGGTTACAGAAAATCGCATGGAACTAATCCAATCTCCAACGCCAATCGACTCTGGTTTTAAAGTATAGCCAAAAGATACATTGTTTAAGCGAAGAAAAGCGCCATTTTTCAAGTATCGTGTTGAAATAGAAGCCGGGTTTGTAATCGACTCCGAAGAAAATTCTCCTGCTGGAGCAGTTGTGTTTAATGACTTGGCTAAGCGGGCTTTATAGAAATTGGAATTGGCTGTGTTGTCATAGATTTTATTTCCAGCAACACCATTAAAATTAAAGTTTAAATCAAATGCTTTGTACGCTAGATTACCATAAAAACTAAATAATTTGTCTGGCAATGCACTTCCGGCTACAACACGATCTGCATCGGTATCCAAACCATCATTATTGGCATCTCTAAACTGGCTCATTCCTTGATCATTGATTCCAATAAATTCTTTCATAAAAAAAGTACCAATCGGTTGACCGTTTACATAACCGTTAATCGTAGCCGAGGAAAGTCCCGAGCCTGAAGCACTTCCTGTAGTGAGCACCGTAAATGGCGAGTTTTCGATTTTATTATCAATAAAAGATACGTTACCACCAAATCCAAATGAAATTCCTTTCTCACTTTTATACTGATACGCTAGTGCGAATTCCAAACCGCGATTGGTAATAGTCATGTCTTTTACATTAGTCCAATACGTCGAAGCGGGCTGTATGGGATCTGAGGGCACCACTTCAAGTAAAATATTATCTGAAACTTTATTAAAATAATCTATTGTTCCAGATAAAGCGCCTTTAAAGAATCCAAAATCCAAACCTACGTTAGTTTGTGTAGATACTTCCCACTGAATATCTGGATTCGCAAATCGAGCAAAAGTAGTTCCTCCAGGATAAGTGCCTTTTGGATAAAGCGGATAATGGACATGCTAACTTAGCCATCACATTAAGTTAAGAAATAATCTTAATTTTAGCCTATGAAACAAGTCCGCAAAATT
>NZ_RYDJ01000240.1:0-1093 GCF_003970355.1 Flavobacterium bomense
CTTTTTCGGGATTCAAAGGGTTTGATTTTAAGAAAATCCCAGCTTTATCTAATATGTTTTTATAAGTAAAAATTGGAGCATTGAATCGCAAAGCCAACGCAATTGCATCTGAAGTTCTGGCGTCAATTATTTCTTCGATTTTATCTCTTTCGCAAATGATGCTGGAGTAAAAAACACCATCAACTAGTTTATGAATGATAATTTGTTTGACCACAATATCGAAACGGTCGGCAAAATTTTTGAATAAATCGTGAGGCAAAGGACGAGGTGGTTTTATTTCTTTTTCTAAAGCAATAGCTATCGATTGTGCTTCGAAAGCCCCTATAACGATTGGTAATTTCCTATCACCATCGACTTCGTTCAATATCAAGGCATAAGCTCCATTTTGAGTTTGACTGTAGGATATTCCTTTTATTGATAATTTGACTAAACTCATGTTTTTAAGAGAAAAAGCAGAATGTGCTTGTTTATATAAAGTTATTTTTAATTAAAATAATGTGCAATTTTAATCAAAAAAAGCGGAACTAAAAAGCTACCTAAAGCAAAGATACAATTATCTTATTTTTAGGCAGCTATTTTGGTATTAGAATTATAAAATTTTTAATTCTGCTCTTTAAAAAGTTTTAGTTTTTCCTTGATTTTTTTCTCCAAATCTTCAAAACCCTCATCGTGTGCGGAGCCAATATTGGTAATAATTCCAATGGTAGGACGAATTATCACTTCCAGTTTTTCCATCTCGTTCATTTTCGAAATTCCCGCTTCAAAAATACCAAGATTGTGTCTGTCATTAATAGAAATTACCGACAGAGGAACGCCTACTTGTGAATTGTAGCTTTTGGGACTTCGAATGATGTTGAAATCGGGACTCATTAGAAAGTTCAACCATTCTTTGACGATGGTTTTTCCGTTACTTCCCGTCAGTCCAAAAACAGGGAATTTAAAAAGGCTGCGATGATAAGCTGCATATCGTTGCAAGGCCTCTAAGGTGTTTTCGACAACCAAAAAAGTAGCTTTGTTGGATAACTTTTCTGGAATATGGGTTACGACAAAGTTTTGAACGCCTTTTTCGATTAATTCTGAAATGTATTGATGA
>NZ_RYDJ01000241.1:0-1092 GCF_003970355.1 Flavobacterium bomense
TTCTTCTTCAACAGAAAGTCCTTCTTGTTTTATAAAATTATATTCCGAAATCCCTTTGTCAATTTGGATTATTTGACCTTCTTTGGGTTGTAATTTTTGTTGCAAAAACTCGGGCAATCTCACTTTTCCAATGAAACACAATCCTTGTGAATCTTTCTTTTCGGCGGTAACCAAATCCAATTCCAGAGCAATTTCGCGGACTTCGGGTTTTGTTAATTCACCTATTGGAAACAAAGATTTTGCCAATTGCTCTTGCGATAATTGACATAGAAAATACGATTGGTCTTTATTATTGTCGACTCCAGCCAAAAGTTGATAGACTTTTTCGCCGTTGACTTCGATTTCACCTTTTCGGCAATAATGACCAGTTGCCACATAATCAGCACCAAGACTTAAAGCGATTTTCATAAAAACATCGAATTTTATTTCGCGATTGCAAAGTACATCAGGGTTTGGAGTTCTCCCTTTTTCGTATTCGTCGAACATATAGTCCACGATTTTTTCTTTGTATTCTTCGCTTAAATCTACGGTTTGGAACGGAATTCCTAGTTTTTCTGCAACTAATAATGCATCATTGCTATCCTCAAGCCACGGACAATCATTAGAAGTAGTAACCGTGTCGTCGTGCCAATTTTTCATAAAAAGACCTATGACCTCATAGCCTTGCTGCTGCAACAAATACGCTGCAACACTCGAATCTACACCACCTGAAAGCCCTACCACTACACTTTTGATTTTGAAATAATTATAATTTTACAAGGTTGCAAAGTTACAAAGATTTACGGAAGGATTGGTGTAAGACTTTAGATTTATTCCATCGATAGGTTAGTTAAACAATTGCATGATTTTGGCTAAAACCTGTAAATGAAACATAAAAAAACCTTTGGCTAAAGCCAAAGGCAATTGAAATCATAAGAATAAATAATGTTTATTTCATCTATCTTAATACTACTTTTTAGCTTTCGAAATACTTTGCGGAAAGCTCATATTTTCTTCTTTGACCAATTTTTCTCCTTGAAAAAATTGCCAAACACCCATTTTTTTCCCATTGACGAATTTCCCTTTAGAAACAATTGTTCCGTCATCGGCATC
>NZ_RYDJ01000242.1:0-1091 GCF_003970355.1 Flavobacterium bomense
AAAAGACGATATTGCCATTGCTGTAAAAAGAGAATTGAACGAAGCAATGACCACTTATGGCTATACCATTATCAATACATTGGTTACCGATATTGATCCAGATATTCAGGTAAAAAATGCGATGAATAGAATAAATGCTGCCGATAGAGAAAAAACTGTGGCTGAATTTGAAGCAGAAGCCTCAAGAATTAGAATTGTGGCCAAAGCCCAAGCAGAAGCCGAAAGTAAAAAATTACAAGGGCAAGGAATCGCCGACCAAAGACGTGAAATTGCTCGCGGATTGGTAGAAAGTGTGGATGTTTTGAACAAAGTAGGAATCAATTCGCAAGAAGCTTCGGCATTGATTGTGGTGACACAACATTACGATACTTTGCAAGCCATTGGCGCAGACACTAATTCTAATTTGATATTATTGCCTAATTCGCCACAAGCAGGAAGTGATATGTTGAACAATATGGTAGCGTCCTTTTCAGCTTCGAACCAAGTGGGAGAAATGATGAAAAAAACTAAAAGAATAAAAACCGCAGCTCATCCTACAGATTATGTAGAACCTGAGGAACCCGAAACTGAGGTTTAATATTAAACAAAAAAAGAGGCTTAATCGCCTCTTTTTCTTTTTGTAATCCAATTGATTATCAAAGGTATTGCTATGTTGAGAATAGTACCTGAATAGCCCGATAAGATCGATTTATAATCTCCAATAAATCCTTTTATCAAGTTTATTGGCAACAGACTTTCTTTTGTCTTTTGAACATATAAAACAATTCGTTTAAGATTGAGTTCCCTTTCCACTTTCAGAATTTCTAGTTCTAATTCGATTTAGTCTCCATACTTTCAACGTTAAAAAAGATTTCTGAAAATTTCTCTAAAATTGGTCCTTCAACGATTTTATCTTTAATTAAAAACAAAAGTCCCGAAATGACTAAATAAATTCCAGCTATAATTAGAAATCCTAATGCATAACTATCCAACGCTGTACCAATAGCAAAAGCTCCTGCAACAGAACAAAAGAATAAAACCATCGTCAATGCCATTGCAATTAAAGCAAACTTCAACATCATCGTGGTCGATTTCATCGCCACCTTAAAACC
>NZ_RYDJ01000243.1:0-1091 GCF_003970355.1 Flavobacterium bomense
AGAACTATTGGCTTCTTTGCTTCGTCTCATTACCAAACGAAATGAATATTCTTTCCATAAAATGATGACTCCAAGAACAATTAGCGTCCAAGATTCAGGCAATTTGTGTGGAACTCCAATATTGGTAATACTTTCGTGAGCAATAATGGTTGCGGAAGTAATCAGGAAACCAACCACTAAAAAAGTAATTAATGGTTCGGCTCGACCGTGGCCGTAAGGATGATTTGCATCAGCAGGTTTGTTCGAATATTTGATTCCAAATAAAACTAAAAAAGAAGAAAAAATGTCTGTTGTAGATTCGATTGCATCTGCAGTCAAAGCATACGAATGCCCAAAAAAACCAGCCAATCCTTTAATCAAAGCCAATAAAGTATTGCTTACAATACTAAAGTAAGTGGCTTTTACCGCAGTTTGTTCGTTTGTCATTTTAGTTAAAATAATAAACCTCAAAGGTTTGAAAAAAACCTTTGAGGTTTAGCGTTTTTATATTGAATAAAATTAAGCTCTAACTATCTTGGCGCCAATAGCTCTCAATCGTTCGTCGATGCGTTCGTAACCTCTATCAATTTGTTCAATATTTTGAATAGTACTTGTTCCATTGGCCGAAAGTGCAGCAATCAACAACGAAATTCCTGCTCTAATATCAGGTGAAGACATTGTGGTAGCTTTCAGTCTTGATTTGAAATCGTGACCAATTACAACAGCTCTGTGCGGATCACACAAAATGATTTTGGCTCCCATATCAATCAATTTATCAACGAAAAACAAACGACTTTCGAACATTTTTTGATGAATCAAAACATCACCTTTACATTGTGTTGCAACAACAAGAACAATACTCAACAAATCGGGTGTAAATCCTGGCCAAGGTGCATCTGAAATGGTAAGAATAGAACCATCAATATCGGTTTTTACTTGATATCCGTCTGTATGAGCTGGAATGTAGATGTCATCCCCTCTTTTTTCTAAGGTGATTCCCAGTTTTCTAAAAACATTTGGAATCAATCCCAAGTTTTCCCAACTTACATCTTTAATGGTGATTTCGCTTCTGGTCATTGCTGCCAATCCTATCCAACTTCCAATTTCAATCA
>NZ_RYDJ01000244.1:0-1091 GCF_003970355.1 Flavobacterium bomense
TGTTGCCACAGCGATTCCAAACATCCCAGCAATTATGGTTAGAAAAATGGCTTCTAATAGTATTTGAGAACGTATTGCGCCGGGTGTTGCTCCTAATGCTCTACGGATTCCAATTTCTTTGGTTCTTTCTTTGACTACTATCAACATAATATTGGATATTCCTATTACACCAGATAATAATACCAATGTCCCAACGAAATAAGCAATAAATTTTAATACCATAAATAATTGTTGTACTTTCTGAAATTCTTCAAATAAATCAAAATTACCTACAGCCCTTTCGTCATCGGGATGAATCGTATGTCTCTCCCGCATAAAGGCTAAAATACCAGGTTTCAAAGCTGTAATTGAAGCGTCATCTTTTGCTGTTAGCGCCATCCAACCCACTGTATCACCAAAATTAAATGCTTGTTGAAAAGTGGTAAACGGAATGAATATATTTTTTTGAGCACCTTCGCCATTTCCTCCATTGTTTCCTTTGGATTTATAGACTCCAACCACCATAAAATTGATTCCATTAATTTTAATATAAGTCCCTATCACTTCCTCCGCATTCATATACAATTCAGCGATTACACCTTTACCAATAATAGCCACTTTACGTCTCGAGACTATATCTTGTTGATTAACAAAACGCCCTTTGATAATTTCCATTTGCTCTTGCTTGATCAACTCAGGATAATCTCCATAAATGGTATAAGCTCCAGTTTTCGTTCCACGAACTACGTTACTCACTCCGTTAACATCACCTAATTGATTGCGAGGAGATACATGTAATAAGTCTGGGAATTTTTGTTTTAAGGCTTCAACATCATTGTTCTTGAAATCGAATGGTCTAGTTTTAGGCAACCCTTTGTATGCTTTTGAGGTTCCTTGTGTCCACATAAACATAGTATTGGTTGCGATTCCGTCAAATCCTTTTTTGACTCCATTTTCCAATCCGTTAGAAGCAGCCAATAAAATGACTAAAATAAATATACCCCAAAATACTCCGAAAGCTGTCATTAGCGTTCGAAAAGTATTGGCAGTTAATGCCTCTAAAATTTCATTCCAGTTTTCTCTATCAAACATAATTATTCGTCTCTAAGTGC
>NZ_RYDJ01000245.1:0-278 GCF_003970355.1 Flavobacterium bomense
ATTAGTCCAATCGAATAAACCAATAGCTTTGAACTGTGGTTCTTTTGGAGGAACAAATGGCGATGCCAATAATAATTTAGATTTAGGATTTGACCAAATTGTTCCAATAGAAAATATTAGGAATAAAGATACTGACGAAACAAAGTATATTTTTGTGAGAGGTTACGGAATAGACCTCACAGAAAGACCTTTACTTGTAGCTCATGAAGACAATACCGAGGTATTTATTAACGAGATAAGTACAACAACACTAAATGCAGGGCAATATTTAGCCATAG
>NZ_RYDJ01000245.1:288-1090 GCF_003970355.1 Flavobacterium bomense
ATGTATGTGAGAACTACAAAGCCAGCATTTGCATACCAAAGCGTGGGTGGACAATCTCAAGCGAATCAAAACTTATTTTTTGTTCCTCCATTAAACTGTTCTACTCCAAGTATAGTAAACAACATTCCAATGATTGAACAAATTGGTTCCATAAGTTTTACAACAAATAGCGGATTAAATATCGTCACCGAAACTGGATCAACTTTACAAATAGGAATTGATGGAACAAACTACCCTATTTCCAGTCTTCCTTCTGGAGTTTCAGTAACTCTCCAAGCAGTAATCGCCAATCCTGCTTTTGAAGTGTACAGCATCACAGGATTGAGAGGTAATATCGCTGTGTTTTCGAATAAACAAGTCTATGTCTCTTATTTTGGCTCAAGTGGTTTTGCTACTTATGGTGGTTATTATTCAGGTTTTGACGTGAAACCAGAAATTATTTCCGAAATAAAAGTTGGTGCCACTTCTTCTTGTATCCCAGATGTAATATTAAAAATTAGTTCTTTGACCTCCTATGATTCTTTTGAATGGTATAAAAATGATGAAATAATACCCGGGGAAATAAGCAATTCATACACTCCAACTGAGCCCGGATTTTATCAAGTAAAAGGTACAAATTCAAACTGTGGCACATTTGTCTTTTCAGATAAGATACCTGTAAGTGACTGCCCTACTGATCTTGACAATGACAAAGTTTATGATAATATCGATTTAGACAATGATAATGATGGAATCCTAAACTGCACTGAATCTTACGGAAATCAAAACATTGATATTTCGAATTCAAATGCAGGAAATATTA
>NZ_RYDJ01000246.1:0-1089 GCF_003970355.1 Flavobacterium bomense
ACACAAAAGCATCTTCCATTTCAAGATTCGAAACTTCGACAATCAAATAGGAGCGAAGCATATTGTCTAATCCCAAGCCAAATTTTGCCATTACAAAACTATCCACAGGAATATCAGCTGGTAAGGAACCCGAAGTGCCAATTCGGATAATATTTAAAGATGTCAGTTTTTCTTTTGGAGTTCTGGTTTTCAAATCGATGTTGACCAAAGCATCCAATTCGTTCATCACAATGTCGATATTGTCTGGACCAATTCCGGTTGACATTACTGTGATTCTTTTCCCTTTGAAAAGACCGGTTTGAGTTTTGAATTCTCTTTTTTGGGTCGAAAATTCGATGCTGTCAAAGAATTGCGTAATTTTTTCGACACGGTTTTGGTCACCTACGAAGATGATGTCTTGGGCAATATGTTCGGGTAGTAAGTTCAAATGATAGACACTTCCGTCTGGATTGAGTATCAATTCTGATGATTGTATCATTAGTAATTTTGTTTAAATTGTTTAAGGTTTAAAAGTTTAAAGTTGATTTCTGAAATTTTTAGCCACCAACGCGTTTTACTTTAAAGCCTTTTTCTTTAAGAATTTGCATAATTTTATCCCGATAATCGCCTTGAATAATGATGGAATCGTCTTTGAAAGTACCACCAACGCTCAATTTAGTTTTAATTTCTTTAGCCAATATTTTAAAATCTTCGTCAGTTCCTTCGTAACCTTCGATTATGGTAGTGGCTTTTCCTTTTCGCTTTTCGAATTTGCAAATCATAGGTTCTTTTTGAATAAAAAGCTCGTGCTCTTCTTCTAGAAATTCTTCGGGTTCCGATTCGATATGATCTGGAAATAAATTTTTTAGTTGTTCGTGTAAGTCCATTTTTTACAATTAAATTGTTTTGTAAACCATTAAGAAATTAAGTTTCATTAAGAAATATAAAACTTAATGAAACTTAATTTCTTAATGGTAAAAGTACAAAAACAGCAAGTTGTCTATTTGTTTTTGGATGAATATTATTTTTTGATTAATCCCAAATCAACCAATCTTTCGTACAAGTAATCTCCGGCTGTAATGTCATCGAATTTCTTTGGGTTTTCAGCAT
>NZ_RYDJ01000247.1:0-1088 GCF_003970355.1 Flavobacterium bomense
ATCACAAATGGTGGCGTATTTGGTTCTATGCTATCTACACCAATTATCAACCCGCCACAATCTGGAATCCTTGGAATGCACAACATTATCGAGCGTCCCATTGCTGTAAACGGCAAGGTAGAAATTCACCCCATGATGTATGTTGCCCTTTCGTATGACCACAGAATTATCGATGGTCGTGAGTCTGTTGGATTCTTGGTTGCCGTGAAAGAAGCCTTGGAAAACCCAGTAGAATTGCTTTGCGGTGGAAATCCTAAGAAAGCATTTGAAATGTAATATTCAATATCAAAACTTAACTTATAACCAGTTTGAGAAATCAAACTGGTTTTTTTGTAGTTTTACCTTCAAAGATTATTATGTCAAAAACAAAAAAACAGGCCGCAATTGGTTTTATTTTCATCACCATGTTAATTGATATTACAGGGTGGGGGATTATCATTCCAGTAATACCTAAATTAGTTAAAGAACTTATTAATGGAGATATTAGTGAGGCCGCTAAATATGGTGGTTGGTTGACCTTTGCCTATGCCATTACTCAATTTATTTTTGCGCCAATACTTGGAAATTTAAGCGATAAATTTGGTCGAAGACCTATTATTTTAATTTCATTATTTGGATTTTCGCTAGATTATCTGCTGTTAGCTTTTGCGCCTACCATATTTTGGTTGTTCATTGGACGAATTTTAGCAGGTATTACTGGAGCAAGTATAACAACTGCATCTGCCTATATTGCGGATATTAGTACACAAGAGAATCGTGCTAAAAATTTTGGAATGATTGGGGCCGCTTTTGGATTAGGATTTATTATTGGACCTGTAATAGGTGGTTTTTTGGGGCATTATGGTTCAAGAGTTCCTTTTTATGCAGCAGCTGTATTGTGTATGATTAACTTTTTGTACGGTTATTTTATTTTGCCAGAATCATTATCAAAAAATAATCGACGCGAATTTGATATAAGACGTGCTAACCCAGTTGGAGCATTAAAAAGCATCAAAAAACATCCTTCTCTAATTGGATTAATGTTGGCTATTTTTTTACTATATATTGCTTCCCACGCTGTGCAAAGCAATTGGAGCTATTTTACCATG
>NZ_RYDJ01000248.1:0-1088 GCF_003970355.1 Flavobacterium bomense
TTCCGTTTTCTTTATCAAAAACAAGCCGTTCTACAATTCTTTCGTTCAACAAATGTTCAATAATGATGTCGTCAATGTCTGATTTGGTGACTTTTGAATATTCCACATTATCTGGATATACAATGATATTTGGACCAATGGAACATTTATTGGAGCAAACCGATTGCACGACTTTGATTCCGTCCTCAAGGTTGTATTCATTTAATTTGAAATTGATAAAAGCTACTAAATCAGCATCTGACGCTTGCTGGCAAGAACTACCGTTACATACCAATAAATTTTTCCTGTACCTATTACTCATTTTGAAATTATTTTGAGTTTGTATTATGCTTTTTATTTAAACACATAGATGCATAGTTTGAAGTGTTTTAATAAGCCATTTCATTTTGAAATAGTGAACATAGCTCTGTGTAAACCAAGAATTGGTCTATCTCATTCTTTTTTCTATGTTTCTATGTGTTTCAATATTTTTCGATTTAAAATTCAATTAATTATAATTAATGTGTTAAAATTTATTAATTGGCTAATTCATATTTTATGGGAATAATTCCATCGACCAATTCTCCTTTTTTGATGAATTTCTCAATGATTTCATCCGCTTTTTTAAGATCTACATACCCAAAAACCACCGGTTTTTCGTCCTGAATTGTAATTTCCAAAGTAGGTTCAGCATAGCAATATCCCATACATCCCGTTTGTTTTACATTGGCCACAATATTTCTTTTGGGTAATTCTTCTATAAAGAAATCCATTACCGCTTTCGCTCCTGATGCAATTCCGCAAGTAGCCATTGCAACTTTAATTTCGACCAATTTTTTATTGTCATTTTCGACGATTTGCTTCTGTTTTGCTTCGAGAATTGAAGTTCGGGTTTTATGTAAATCTGCCACTGATTTTATGGTTTCCATTGTAAAATGTTTTGTTTTTTTAACCCATTGGGTGTAATTTAATTTCTACTTTTTAAACACATAGAAACATAGTTTTTATTGATTTTATTAAGACGTTTCACTTTATTATAGTAATCATAGCTTTGTGAAACCAAGACCCTAGCGATAGCGAACTGGCGAAGCAATTGGTCTATCTTATTC
>NZ_RYDJ01000249.1:0-1087 GCF_003970355.1 Flavobacterium bomense
ATTAACGACAGATGGCGCAACGGTTATGGAGGAAACATCCAAAGCCTTTGGAGAAATCTTTAGTATGAAAGCCGAAATCGATGAAATCAACGAGCAATTGACGGTTCGCACCGATTATGAAAGTGACGCCTATATGAAATTGATCGAAAGAGTTTCGGACTTGAGCGAGAAATTTTACGCCATCGAAGAAGTGAATTACGAAGCTGAAGTAGAGAAAATATTAACAGGTTTGGGTTTTGAACGTGAAGATTTTACACGTCAAACTTCAGAGTTTTCGGGTGGTTGGAGAATGAGAATCGAATTGGCTAAAATACTTTTGCAAAAACCGGATTTGATTTTACTAGATGAGCCAACGAACCATATGGACATTGAAAGTATTCAATGGTTGGAGGATTTTTTGATCAATTCTGCCAAAGCGGTTGTGGTGATTTCGCATGATAGAGCCTTTGTCGATAATATTACGAATCGTACTATTGAAGTGACAATGGGACGAATTTATGATTATAAAGCCAAAGATTCTCATTATTTAGAATTGCGAAAAGACCGTCGTTTGCACCAACAAAAAGCTTACGATGAACAACAACGAATGATTGCCGATAATAGAACTTTTATTGACCGTTTCAAAGGCACATTTTCTAAAACCGATGCGGTTCAGTCACGTGTAAAAATGCTAGAAAAACTAGTTATTGTTCAGGTGGATGAAGTGGATACTTCGGCTTTGAAGTTGAAATTCCCGCCTGCAGCTCGTTCAGGACAATATCCTGTGATAGTCAAAGAAATGTCAAAATCTTATGGAAATCACGTAGTTTTCAAGGATGCCAATATCGTGATTGAAAGAGGTCAGAAAGTAGCTTTCGTGGGTAAAAATGGGGAAGGAAAATCAACGATGATCAAAGCCATAATGAAAGAAATTGGCGTTGACAGCGGTGCTGTAGAAATTGGTCACAATTCACAAATTGGTTATTTTGCACAAAATCAAGCGGCTTTATTGGACGAAAATGCAACGATTTTTGAAACCATTGATGATATTGCCGTGGGAGATGTTCGAACCAAGATTAAAGATATTTTGGGCGCTTTTATGTTTCAC
>NZ_RYDJ01000024.1:0-30137 GCF_003970355.1 Flavobacterium bomense
AAATATACTGATTATCAGCTTATTAATCTAATTTTTAAACAGATATTTCTTTCTTTTTTAACCCTTGATTCGCATAAATAATCTTGAATTAATTTAAAAATCGGAGGATTCTTTTTTGTCCTTCGGTTTTAAAAATGAATTAGCACTATTCTTTAACAAAAATAGAATTGACATTATCCTAAATACCCTTTTGAACCTTTTTTAAATAATTAGTTCAAACAAAATAAAAAAGCAACTATGAAAACAAAAATATTTTTAATCCTATTGATGTTTACAGCATTTACAAGTTATGCACAACAAGATGCTCAATTTACACAATATATGTACAACACAATCAATATCAATCCGGCCTATGCAGGATCTAGAGGAGCATTAAGTATTTTTGCTATGCACCGCACGCAGTGGGTGGGTTTAGATGGTGCTCCTGTAACAAATGTAGCTTCGATTAATACACCGCTAAATAATAATAATCTAGGTTTAGGAATTTCTTTTATCAATGATAAAATTGGTCCCACCAATGAAAATACTATTTCTGCCGATTTTTCATATACCATACAAACCTCAGAAACATTTAAACTTTCTTTTGGCATAAAAGGTACCGCAAATTTATTCAATTTGGATATATCTAAATTAAATCCTGTAGATGCTTATCCTGTAGACCAAAGTATACAAAATATTGATAATAAGTTTTCTCCAAATATTGGTACAGGTGTTTATTTACATTCGGATAAAGCGTATGTAGGTTTTTCTATTCCTAACTTTATTGAATCAGACCGCTATGATAATAATGAAGTTGCCATATTCAAAGAAAAAATAAATTATTATTTAATTGCAGGATATATATTTGATTTAAATAGAACCATAAAATTTAAACCCGCGGTTCTGTCAAAATTTATTGAAGGTGCTCCTCTTCAAGTCGATATTTCAGGAAACTTTATGTTTAACGAGAAATTTGTCGTTGGTATTGCCTACAGATGGAGTGCTGCACTTAGTGCTATGGTTGGTTTCCAAATTTCTGACGGAATGTATATAGGATATGGGTATGACAGGGAAACCACTCGATTAAACAACTATAATTCTGGCTCGCATGAATTTTTCTTGCGCTATGAAATCTTTAAAAATAATGGTAAAATTATAACTCCAAGATTCTTCTAAAAAAATTAGTATGAAAAATAATATACTCCTTTATACAATTGTAATAACTGCTTTATCTATTCATGGATACTCACAAAAAGGGGAAGTTACTGTAGCCGACAAAAAATATGACAACTATGCCTACATTGATGCCATAAAAACCTACGAAAAAGTAGCCGAAAAAAAATACAAATCGGCTGATATGTTTAAGAAATTAGGAAATTCTTATTACTTTAATGCAGAGTTAGAAAAAGCAGCCAGATGGTATGGAGAGTTATTTGCAATGAATACTATCGATTTAGAACCTGAATATTATTTTCGTTATGCACAGTGCTTGAGATCCATTGGTCAAAATCACAAAGCCAATGATCTATTAGAACTATTCAATCAAAAATCTGGAAACGATAGCCGCGGCAAGATTTTTATGAAAAATGTAAATTATCTTGACGCAATCAAAGCAAATTCCGGAAGATATAAAATCGAGGATGCTGGAATAAATTCTATATATTCCGATTACGGTACTGCATTTCATGCAAATGAAATCGTATTTGCATCGGCAAGGGACACCGGAAGTGTAGGCCAAAGAAAACATAAATGGACAAATCAATATTTTACCAATTTATATACTGCCAATTTAGGGGAAAATAGGAATCCGGGAAACCCTCTCCAGTTCGATGCCCATATAAATTCTAAATTTAACGAGTCTACTCCTGCTTTCACAAAAGATGGAAAAACCATGTACTTCACCCGTAACAACTATCTTGATGGAAAAAAAGGAAAAGATGCTAATAAAATTACTTTAATAAAAATATATAAAGCCACTTTAGAAAATGACAAATGGTCTAATATAACCGAACTTCCTTTTAATAATGATAATTACAGTACGGCTCATCCTACACTAAGTCCAGATGAGAAAACATTATATTTTGTCTCGGATATGCCCGGAACTATAGGTCAATCTGATTTATTTAAAGTAATAATACACAATGACAAAAGCTTTGGCACTCCAGAGAATTTAGGTGCTGTGATAAATACTGAAGGTAGAGAAACATTTCCGTTTGTAAATGATGAGAACGAAATATATTTTGCATCAGACGGCCATCCTGGCTTAGGAGGTTTAGATGTTTTTGTTGCCGCTATAAATCCCAATGGAACTTTTGGTGAGATACAAAATGTGGGGGCAGATATTAATTCTCCAAAAGATGATTTTGCCTACTTAATTGATACAAAATCAAGAAAAGGTTTTTTTTCTTCCAATAGAGATGGTGGTTTAGGATATGATGATATTTATAAATTTTCAGAACTGAAAAAAATTATTTGCCAACAGTTATTATATGGTGAGATCACTGATATTGCTACAAAAGAATTCCTTCCGAACACTAAAATTACTCTATTTGACAATCATTTTAACATTGTAAATACAACCCTTTCAGATGATAAAGCTAATTATTTTTTTCCTGTTGAATGTGGTAAAACATATTACGTAAGGGCTCAAAAACCTGAATATACTGCAAAAGAACAAAAGATTACAATAGCTGATGAAAATGGAAAGACATACGTACCAATCGCATTAGAAGATGCAAAGTGCAAAGTAACCATAGGGGATGATTTAGGTAAATGTTTTAATATAAAAATGATTTATTTTGATCTGGATAAATCAAATATCAGGCAAGAGGCAGCTTTTGATTTAGAAAAAATATTAGATGTTTTAAATCAAAACCCAACGATGAAGCTTGATATTCGTTCTCATACAGATAGCAGACAAACGTTCAAATACAATGAAGCGTTATCTGACAGAAGAGCTAAATCTACTATTAACTGGCTGATAAAAAATGGAGTACATACAAGCAGATTAATTGGAAAAGGATATGGTGAAACCCAACTGGTAAACAGATGTGTAGACGATCTAGAGTGCACTGAGGAGGAGCATCAACTTAACAGAAGAAGTGAATTTATTATTACTGATTTATAAAAAAAATTATCAAAGTAGCTCCTACACTTCTAACTATGCTGCAACATTATCTTTATAGAAATAGGAACACAAAATGATGGTATTATTTAATTGCCCTGCTAACCCAAGCATCGTTCAAGCTGTCATAATTAATAGGCTGTGCCGGAGTTTGATTTTGTAATCTTCCTGAATCAAATCCTCGTACTAGTATAGTTTCTATTAAATAATCCTCGTTGACATAGTAGGGTTCGTATTTTGTTTTTAGATTAATGTCAAACATGCTTGCTGCAGTATTGGACCAAAAAGCTTTCCAGCCACTTTTAAGGTTTTTTACTAACTCATAAGTGGTAGTGCCTGTTTGACGGTGAATTAACTTTACCAATATTTGACCTTGTTTACGAGATAGCTTTTTAAGTTTAGCTTCGAACTCCTCACTCAAATAACTTTCTACTATCTTAAAGTATTTTTTTTTCTCCTTATTTGTTTTAAGGTTTGCCATTCCTTTATTAAGAATCGTCAATCGCTCCGAAGCTAGTTTTGCATAAGGATACGTTTTATAAACCCGACTTTGAAGTAATAAAAATTGCTTTCTTGCTTCGGGATCTGTTTTTCCCTTGTATATTATTATTTCTGGTAATTGAATGGTGTCATTAAGAATCAATTCGTCATCTTCTAACTCATGCCCTATTTTTGTAGTATCCTGCGGTATTACCTGTGCATTAACAGACAAAGTTATCAATAGAAAAAACAACAAAAATTTAATTAGCTTCATATTAGGAAAGTTTAATTGCCAAAATTATACATTATATACGCAACTGTAATGCCAAATTTATAATTTAGCAAAAAAATAATTTTATGAGCACAAAATCAATATTAAACAAGTCGTCACTTGAGTTTTTAGAAAACTATCTTAATAATGCCTCGCCTACCGGTTATGAAAGTGGTGGACAAAAATTATGGATGGATTATTTAAAACCTTACGTTGATACTTTTATAACAGATACTTACGGCACAGCGGTAGGAATTATAAATCCGGATGCACCTTATAAAGTAGTAATTGAAGGTCATGCAGATGAAATTTAATGGTACGTAAATTACATTACAGACGATGGATTAATCTACGTGATCAGAAATGGTGGTTCCGATCACCAAATAGCACCTTCAAAGCGCGTCAATATTCATACTAAAACAGGAATTGTAAAAGGTGTTTTTGGCTGGCCTGCTATTCATACACGAATGAGAGACAAAGAAGAAGTAGCTAAAGTTAACAATCTATTTATTGACATTGGTTGTGAAACCAAAGAACAGGTTGATAAAATGGGCGTTCATGTAGGTTGTGTGATTACCTATCCTGATGAATTCATGATTTTGAACGAGAATAAATTTGTTTGTCGCGCGATTGATAATCGTATGGGTGGGTTTATGATTGCCGAAGTGGCTCGTTTGCTACACGAAAACAAAATAAAACTTCCTTTTGGATTGTATATTACGAATTCAGTTCAGGAAGAAGTAGGTCTTCGCGGTGCCGAAATGATTACCAAAACCATCAAACCGAATGTAGCGATCGTAACCGATGTTTGTCATGACTCTACTACTCCTATGATTGAAAAGAAAATTGAAGGAGATACAAAAATTGGTAAAGGTCCTGTAGTTACTTACGCTCCTGCTGTTCAAAATAATTTGAGAGAATTAATTTTAGAAACCGCCATGGCAAACGAAATTCCGTTCCAAAGATTAGCTTCATCTCGTGTTACGGGTACTGATACCGATGCTTTTGCGTATAGTAATGGCGGCGTAGCTTCTGCATTAATATCGTTGCCGTTGCGATATATGCACACCACGGTTGAAATGGTGCATCGTGACGATGTTGAAAATGTAATTAAATTAATTTATGAAACCTTATTGAAGTTAGAAAACGAAGAAACATTCTCTTATTTCAAATAGTTTTAGGAGCTAATCCCGCTATCCGTTTTAAATGTAATTTACTGAACTCAAATAAAAATAAAAGTATAGTGAAGTAATCTTTTCCTTTTTAAAGTAAAAAGGAAAAGGATTTCCACTTTTATCGGGGCTAAAAACCGCAATTCATAATTATGAATTGCGGTTTTGCATTTATCTTTTAAAAAAACAATTATCTATTGGCTAGATATTCCAAAACATTTTTCTCTATTCTTTGATCTATATTGGTGATATCTGCTTTTACAAATTTCTCTCCTAAGATATTTTCATATAATTCAATATATCTTTCAGAAACGGTTTGAATGTATTCATCCGTCATATTAGGAATTTGTTGTCCTTCTAATCCTTGAAAACCATTTTCGATTAACCAGCGACGAACAAACTCTTTCGATAATTGTTTTTGTTCCTCACCGTTGTTTTGGCGTTCCTGATATCCTTCAGCATAAAAATAACGAGAAGAATCCGGCGTATGAATTTCGTCAATCAAGACAATTACCCCTTCTTTGGTTTTTCCAAATTCATATTTGGTGTCAACCAAAATCAAACCACGACTGGCTGCAATTTCAGTTCCCCTTTGAAATAGATCTCTTGTGAATTTCTCTAAAACCACATAATCTTCTTCAGAAACAATTCCTTTCGATAAAATATCCTCACGAGAAATATCAGCGTCATGTTCGCCATTATCCGCTTTGGTAGTCGGAGTAATAATAGGTTCCGGGAATTTATCATTTTCTTTCAAATAGTCAGGCATTGTAACTCCGCAAATTTCTCTTTTTCCAAGAGCATATTCTCTGGCAGCATGACCAGAAAGATAGCCCCGAATGACCATTTCTACTTTAAAAGGGGCACATAAATGCCCTACCGCCACATTAGGATCAGGAGTTGCAATCAACCAGTTAGGAACAATATCCTGCGTCAGCTCCATGAATTTAGTAGCAATTTGGTTTAGAATCTGACCTTTATATGGAATTCCTTTTGGCAAAACTACATCAAAAGCCGAAAGCCGATCCGTAGCTACCATTACCAAAAGTTCATCATTGATATTATATACTTCTCTTACTTTACCGCGGTAAACAGATTGCTGGTTTGGAAAATTAAAATCAGTAGTTGTGATGGTGTTGCTCATTATACTAGTTGTGTGTGTTTATTTTTATTCTTGCAAATTTAAAACTATTTCATATAGTTTCGCAAAGAAAAGAACGGAACTATTACATTTTATTTTTATCTGTAAAACTATTTTTTAAGCAACGTCTCGTTGAATAAATTTAAGATTCGGCTGTATTCATCAACCCAGGAATAGGTTTCTTTAAAACCATGAGCTTCAACGGGAAAACTAGATAAGCTCCATTTTTTCTTTCCTAATTCGATAAAACGCTGAGACAAACGAACAATATCTTTATATTCAACATTGTCATCTACCATTCCATGAAGCATTAATAAATCGCCTTGTAAATTATCTGCAAAATAGATTGGAGAACTTTTCTTGTAAGCATCTGGATCCGTTTCCGGAAAATTAAGAATGTTTCCGGTGTAGCCATGATTGTAATGCGCCCAATCAGTTACAGAACGCAATGCAGCACCCGAAGCAAACTCTTTTGGAGTAGTTAACATTCCCATCAACGTGATGAAACCGCCGTAAGAACCGCCATAAATCCCAACTCTTGTCGCATCGATTCCATGATTTTCAACTAGGTATTTCTTTCCGTCAATTTGATCTGTTAAGTCCTTCCCGCCCATAAAACGGTAAATTCCTGTTCTAAAATCACGTCCATATCCATCGCTGCCTCTATAATCAATATCTAAAACAGTATAGCCTAAATCGACCAATAAATTATGAAACATGTATTCTCTGTGGTACGTACTCCAATAGTTGTGCGCGTTTTGCAAATAACCGGCACCATGAACAAACAAGACAGCTGCTTTATTCGCATTGGCAATTTGTGGTTTGTACAATCTAGCATGTACAGAAGTTCCATCCTGCGCCTTGAAAGTAATCACTTCCGGTTCACGCCAAGAATATCCTTTGAAACTTTCCGATGTGGAAGACGTTATCTGATTTAAGTTTGTATTCTTTTTATTAGGCGCTACATACAATTCCCAAGGTTTATTTTTATACGAGTAACGAACCAATAAAGTTTTTTCGTCTGGAGACAAACTTACTTCATGAGCACCATCTTTAGTTAAAATTGGCTGTAAAACCATATTTGCCACTTCGAATTTATAGAAATTTCTGTTTCCGGGATGCGTGGTCGTTGTGGTCAAATAAAAAGACTTTTTATCTTTTGCTAAACTCACGTTGCGCACTTCCCAATTTCCTTTAGTCAGTTGAGTTTTCTTTTTTGATTTTAAATTATAGCTGTACAAATGCGAATAACCAGTTTCTTCGGATTGGAAATAAATGGTTTCATTGTCTCCCAAAAACCCCAGTGTTCCTCTTCCATAAGAATTAGAAGGAATTCCGGGCCCGCCAATCCAAGATTCGTCATGCTGATGGTCTAATTCCTGAAAAGTTCCTTGCTCTAAATTCAAACTTACAATCCATCGGTCTTTGTTGTCCTGACTTCTTATTTCGGAAATAGCGTAAGAGCCATTTTCATTGTAAATAGGTTCCTGAACTACAATCAGTTTATTCTTTTTTTCTGTTGTTTTTGATTTTTCATACAATTCAAAATACTTAGGAACATCCTGAATATGACTTAATGTTGAAAAATTTACGAAATAAACAGAATCTTTAGCAATGTTATAGACTCCAAATTTAGTTGCCAACAAATTATCTACAGAAACTTTCTCCTTTGTATCTTCAATTTGGTTGTAGCCATCAGCAGTTATGAAAAGTTCCATTTTTTCACTTTTACGTTCTGAATCTTCTATTAATCTGAAGGTGGCGAAGTTTCCTTTTGGATCCACTTTTAAGCTTCCAAAGGTGTTTTTTCCATAATAATAAGGCTTTGGAAAATCAGATTTTGTAGTTTTTGATTTTGCCAAATTCCATTTTTTCAGTGCTTCCTGATCTCTGACAAATTGGAATAATTCTGCTTGTTGGCTTTTCAAAAAAGACTCTTTTTCAGTGGTTTTCTCATCTAATTTTCCTTTACGAAAGTTTGTGATTTGAATGATAGAACCTTCATTGGTATTGAACTGAAAAAGATTTTCATTTTGCCTGATATAAAGCACTCCTGGTACAGAACCCATTTGCAAATTAGCAATCGGACTGCTTTGTTGGTACAGTTTTTTTGAGATTTTACTTTTTACAGCATACGAAAATAATCTTCCTTTATCGATATAATAATATAAATCTGGATTAGTTGTTTTTTTAAAATCTAGTTTTGAAAAAGCAGCTTCATCTGGAGAAGCTAATTCTAGTTTTGTTAATCCATTTTTCCAAAAATAAGTACTTGTGCCCAACTCATTGTTTGGATTCCAATCAAAATACACTTTCTGACCATCTAAAGACCATCTTTCATTTTCAGGTTGCACACCTATGAAAGTATTTCCTTTCATGATTTCTTCCAGCTTTAGCGTTTGACTTTGAATTGTTATGAAAAATAAGATACAGATAACGAAGATTATTTTTTTGTTCATTTGGTTTTAGTTTTTTTTGAAAATGGGAAAATATGGTTAGTTAAAAACATTAATTATTCAATAATTCCTGCGCTATATATTTGGCGACTCCGTCATTATCATTAGTTAAAATTACCTCTAAATGAGACAATTTATTTTTCAAACTATCAGGTGCATTCCCCATCACTAAACCTTTACCGGAAGAATTAAGCATCTTTTCATCATTGTAGCCATCACCAAAAGATAGTGCTTGCTGAAAAACAAAATTTTCCAGTTCCAAAATTCTGGCAATCGCAACACTTTTATCTACAGATTTGTCCATAAATTCCAGGCAAAGCGGAAGACTAAAAGCATGGCTAAAAAGTCCGGTATGTTTTTCTAAAATTTGATCTCTTAATTCGATTAATTTTGAATGTCGATCGTGCGTAAAAAATACTTTTATAGCACTCAAATCCTCTAAGTTTTCAAAATCAACGAGTTCTGGATGATAATTTACTTCTGGTTGAAACTCATTTAATTTTTCATTGTGCTTGTTCGTTTGCCAAACATTTTCTCTGAATAATACGGTTGTAATTTCAGGATCAATATCTAAAGACAAGACGGATTTAACGGCCTCACTTTCCATATTATAAGAAAAAATCAGCTCTTTTTCAGGAGAATGTATCCGTGCTCCATTTGAAGTGACTAAATAAACAGGAACATCCAATCCTGCTACAATAGGCATTGCATCCAGATGATGACGACCAGTTGCTATAATTATTAGGTAATTTTGATTATGGAGTTCTTGAAAAACAGTTTTGGTGTATTGGGATATTTTGTGATCTGAGTTTAGTAACGTTCCGTCTAAATCGCTTATTACGACTTTTATTTTTTCTTGTAGCATCTTTCGGTTTTCACTGTCATTTTTAATATTTCCAAATTTATTCAATTTTAAAGAGAAACGCAAAAATTTATAAAAAGTTTAGGTTAACCTTTCTTGACGATATTTTGATAAATATAGCTATTTATTTGTTGTATTTTAAATACAACAAATAGAAAATGATTGCTATCTTTGTAAAAAATAAATTTCAATACCATGAATGCAAGTCAAAAAGAATTAATAAAAGCAACTGTGCCAATTTTAAGAACAAATGGAAATGATTTGATAACCTATTTTTACCAAAGAATGCTATCCAATAATCCAGAGTTGAAAAACATTTTTAATATGGCAAATCAAGCTAGTGGAAAACAACAAAATGCTTTAAGTGGAGCTGTACTTGCTTATGCTGAAAACATAGAAAATCCTACTGTTTTGATCAATACGTTAAAATCAATTGGAAATAAACATGTAAGTTTAAATATTCAACCAGAGCAATATGATATTGTTGGAAACCATTTAATCGGATCGATAAAAGAAGTCTTAGGTGATCTCGCAACAGTAGAATTAATTGAAGCCTGGACCTGTGCTTACAATGAATTGGCTCAGATAATGATTAGTATTGAAGCTGAAATGTATCAAAAAACAATTAATAAAAAAGGAGGATGGAATGGCTGGAGAAACTTCATAATCTCTAAAATTGTAAAAGAAAGCGACGAAATTAATTCATTTTATCTTAAACCGGAAGACAACAAAGAAATTGCTGATTTCTATCCGGGTCAATATATATCTGTGAGTACGTATATTCCTGAATTAGGTCATAAACAGCCTAGACAATATAGTCTGTCGTCTTATTCTAATAATGAATATTATAGAATTTCAGTAAAAAAAGAAATTAGTCAAAACACATCTCCCGATGGTATTGTTTCCAATGCTTTACATAACAAAAAGGAAGGTGACAGTATCGAAGCTAGTGCACCAGCGGGGGTGTTTTTTGCAGATCCAGACGCAAAAAATCCTTTAGTACTGGTTAGTGGAGGTGTTGGACTTACTCCTATGATGAGTATGGTTGAAACCAATAAAAATTCACTTCAAAAAAATAAAACAGTTTGGATTCACAGTTGTCGCAATGAAAATGTTCACGCGTTTAAAGATACTATCGAGGAATTAAACAACGAAAATGAGTGGTTAACTTCTTTCGTTTTTTATGAAACTTTGCCCGAATCAGAAACAAATGCTATCGAAGGAAGAATTGATTTGCAGCAAATAAAAGAAGAAATCCTTATTGAGGATGCAAAATATTATATTTGCGGACCGGCTATTTTTATAAAAGTTCAATATCAATCTTTGGTTGCACTTGGCGTAAATAGAGAAAATATTCTGTATGAAGAATTTGGCCCTCAATTATTAAGCCTTAATTAGTAAATTTTAATATGAAATTGAATCACTTTACCGATTTTAGTATGCGCGTTTTGATGTATCTAAATCAAAAAAAAGATACTCCACAAAGTTCTCTAGATGATTTAGCGACTACATTTAAAATCTCGCGAAACCATCTTATAAAAGTGGTTCAATTTTTATCGGCAAATCAATTAATTCTCACCAAAAGAGGAAAAAATGGCGGAATAGTGATTTCTGAAAAAGCAAGAGAAATTCGATTAGGCGATTTGATTCACCTATTAGAACAAGACGATACGCCCATCGTCAACTGCGATTCAAAACCTTGCATCTTTCAATCACACGATTGCAAACTAAAATCATTGTTCAATACCGCTTATCAAGCTTTTATTGAAAGTTTAAATCAGTACACACTTTCTGATATAGAATTCAAGAATTGGAGTGCTATGTTTCAGGATTAATAAAAAAAATTACAAAAGGAGGCTTTTTCACAAAGCCTCCTTTTGTTTTAATCATTATTCTCAATCATTTTGTAGGCATCAATTACTTTTTTAACTAATCGGTGTCTCACAATGTCTTTATCATCCAGATATATAATTCCAATTCCCTCAACGTCTTTCAAAACCAATAAGGCTTCTTTGAGTCCGGATATGGTTCTTCGCGGTAAATCGACTTGTCCGGGATCCCCTGTAATCATGAATTTAGCACTTTTTCCCATACGGGTTAGGAACATTTTCATTTGAGAATGCGTTGTGTTTTGGGCTTCATCCAAAATTACAAAAGCATTATCCAGTGTTCTACCACGCATAAATGCCAATGGTGCTATCTGGATAATTCCCTTTAAAATATAATCTTCCAGTTTTTCGTTGGGTAACATATCGCGTAAAGCATCGTAAAGTGGTTGCATATATGGATCTAGTTTTTCCTTCATATCTCCTGGAAGAAAACCAAGGTTCTCCCCTGCCTCTACCGCTGGTCTTGTCAATATAATGCGTTTGACTTGCTTTTCTTTTAGCGCTTTCACTGCCATAGCAACTCCGGTGTACGTTTTTCCTGTACCGGCAGGTCCTACTGCAAAAACCATATCATTTTTTTCCATGGTATCCACCAACAATTGCTGATTGGGAGTCATAGGTTTGATGATTTTACCACCTACACCATGCACTAAAATTTTATCCTGTCCTTGAAATTTTTTGTCTTCCTGAACATCACCACGAATAACACGCTCGATTACATTATTATCAATGTTATTGTATCTTGAAAAGTGCACCATTAATCGTTGAAAACGTTTTTCAAAGTCGTCTAAAACTTCTTTTTCACCAAAAGCTTTTAAGGTTGTTCCCCGGGCGACAATCTTTAATTTTGGATAATATTTTTTAATTGTTTCAAGATGAGTGTCTTGAGCGCCCCAAAAGTCTGTTGGAGCGATGTCTATGAGCTCGATTATTCTTTCGTTCAAATGAGGTAGTTTTTAAATTAAATTAAGTAAATCAATAAATTTGTTATCAATGCGAATAATTGTAGTATTAATTTGAATTTGTCTTTTGTTTTTTGCTTTTTTGAATTTACTATTATTAGCTTTGCGTTTCTCAAATTTAATGAAAATTAGGTTTACAAAACACCAATAGTTATAAACAAATTTATGTCAATAATTACCCTAACTACCGATTATGGCTTGAAAGACCACTTTGTAGGTGCGCTGAAAGGGAAAATTTTGTCTGAGTATTCCGAAGCTGTAATTATTGATATTTCACATGATATTGATCCATTTAACACGTTAGAAGCCAGTTATGCAATTAGTGCCTCATATGCTAGCTTTCCAAAAGGCACGGTTCATCTCATAGGTGTGGATATAGAAGCCAATAAGGAAAACCAACATATTGTGATGCAATGGAATGATCATTATTTTATTGCTGCTGATAATGGTATTTTAAGCATGCTTTCGCAAAAAATTGTTCCGCAAAAAATGGTGGCAATCAATATTCATGATCGTTTACCGAGTGATGCGGCTGATCTTGATGTGTTTGTAAAAGTAGCCTGCCATTTAGCCAAAGGAGGTTTGATGAACGTCATTGGCAAAGAAATACACACTATTAAGCAAGTTACAAATCTGCAAGCCACTATTTCGGATGATGGGAATTCATTAAAAGGTCATGTGATTTACATTGATCATTTTGGGAATGTAATTACAAATATCTCTAAAAAATATTTTATTGAAGTCGCCAAAGGAAGGGCGTATGAAATTGTTTTGAAAACTAAAAATATTAAAACAATTTTGCCCAATTATTCCGCAATTGCCAGTTCCGATAAATATCCGATTAAATCGTATGAAGGAGAAAAATTAGCCATTTTCAATGAAGCCGGTTTTCTTGAAATTGCAATTTTCAGAAGCAATCCTTCTAAAGTAGGTTCAGCGAATAGCTTATTGGGATTGAATTATAGAGATATAATAAATATAATATTCAGATAGCAGTGTTCAGTAATCAGTTTAAAAATCTAAAATCTTTAATCTAAAATCATAAATCTAAATGTTTGTACGAATAGTAAAATTGAGTTTTCACGAGGAAAATATTCCTGCTTTTTTAGAAAATTTTGAATTAATGAAAGATAAAATACGAAATGCGCCCGGTAATCGTTTCTTAGAATTGTATCAGGACAAAAACAACAAAAGCATTTTCTTTACCTATAGTTATTGGGAAACCGAAGCCGATTTAGAAAATTACCGAAATTCCGAACTTTTTTACGATGTTTGGACATTCACCAAGAAATTATTCAACGACAAACCAGAAGCGTGGAGCGTGGATAAATTAGTTACTTTGGTTTAAAGTTTTTTAGTTTAAAGTTGAGCAACGTTAAACTAAAAAAACTTTAAACTTTAAACAAAAAATAAAACATGAAATCAATAGTTTTACGAGAGATAAAATCCTTTTTCGGTTCGCCCATCGGCTACTTAGTTATTGCCATTTTTTTAATTATTAATGGATTGTTTCTTTGGGTTTTCGAAGGAGATTATAATATTTTGAATACCGGATTTGCTGATTTGACTCCGTTTTTTACCTTAGCGCCATGGATTTTGATATTCTTGATTCCTGCAGTAACCATGCGCAGTTTTTCGGATGAAAAAAAACAAGGAACAATAGAATTATTGCTGACGAAGCCATTGAGTATTTGGCAAATTGTAAACGGAAAATTTCTTGGTGCTTTACTTTTAATTGTCATGGCAATTATTCCAACCTTCATCTATGTAGCCGTTATTTCGAGTTTAGGAATGCCGGAAGGCAATATTGATATGGGAAGCACAATTGGTTCTTATTTTGGATTATTATTTTTAATTGCAGCCTATTCTGCCATTGGGATATTCACTTCAACATTGTCGGATAACCAGATTGTGGCATTTATTATTGCCGTATTTTTATGTTTTTTCTTCTATTTTGGGTTTGAAGGGTTAGCTGCTGTTGTTCCAAATGTATCTTCCATAATCGCGTCATTAGGAATGCAAGATCATTTCAAAAGCATGAGCCGAGGCGTATTAGATACCAGAGATATTCTTTATTTTACCAGTATAACCGTTGTCTTTCTTTCATTTACTGTTTATAATCTAAAATCTTTCAAATCGTAATGACTACTTCTAAGAAAAACAACCTAAAATCAGTATTGATTGTCCTTGTCCTTGTAGTTCTTGCGAATGTCATAGGAAATTCCTTTTTTCATCGTTTTGATTTAACAAAAGACAACAGATATACTCTTTCTCCTACTTCTTTGACTATCGTAAAGCAAGTCCAAAATCCGTTGTCTATAAAAGTATATATGCAAGGTGATTTACCGGCTGAATTCAAGCGTTTACAACAAGAAACAAAACAATTACTGGAAGAATTTCAGGCCTATAACTCCAATATTGTTTTTGAATTCGTAGATCCATTGGAGAATGATGACGCCAGCATGGACAATATTAAAGACTTGTATCGAAAAGGGCTTACGCCAATAAACATAACCGTTGACGATAAAGGAAAGCAATCTCAAGCGATGGTTTTCCCTTGGGCCACAGCCGTTTATGACAATAAAGAAGTTAATATCCCCTTGTTGAAAAATATTATGGGAGCTACAACTACCCAAAAAGTCATTGGATCTGTTCAGCATTTGGAATATTCTATTGCTGAAGGATTGAATAAAATTACCAAAGCCAAACAAAAGAAAATTGCTGTTATCAAAGGAAACGGTGAATTGCAAGATATCATGATGGCTAAATTTCTTTTGCAAGTGCGCGAAAGTTACCATATTGGTCCTTTTACTTTAGATTCGGTTGCCAAAAATCCGATTGGAAGTTTAGAAGCTTTAGAAAAATATGACTTGGCAGTTATCGCTAAACCAACTGAAACGTTTACCGATGCGGAGAAACAAGTTTTGGATCAATTTATCATCAACGGGGGAAAAACATTATGGTTGATTGACCAAGTTACGGCTGAAATGGACAGTTTGTACAATGCTTCAGGAGCTACTTTAGCGTATCCAAGAGATCTAAATTTAAATGATATGTTCTTTAAATACGGCATCCGAATCAATCCTGATTTAGTAAAAGACGAACAGGGAAGCCCCATAAAACTAGCCACTGGAGAACAAGGAAGTGCGACACAATTTCAGGAATTCAACTGGAAGTTTGCGCCACAAGTGTATCCAAATAGTGTACATCCGATAGTTAAAAATTTAGGTGGAATCAAATTTGATTTTGCGAATCCAATCGATACTTTGAAAAATGGAATTAAGAAAACTATTCTGTTGGAGTCGTCTCAATATTCGAAAAAAATAGGAACTCCAACAGAGATCAACCTGAATAGTGTTGCCGAAGAAACTTCGCCAAATGATTACTTGAACAAAGGAAAGATTCCGCTTTCTGTTTTATTGGAAGGTTCGTTTCGTTCTATGTTTGAAAATCGAGTGTTACCATTTAAACAAAAAACATTTCAAACGACAGGAAAAGAGAACAAAATGATTGTGATTTCGGATGGAGATTTGATAAAAAACCAATTGGATAAAAACTTTCAACCCGTAGAATTGGGTTATGACCAAAGGTCTGGAAATTTGTATGATAATAAAGATTTCCTGATAAATTGCGTGAATTATTTACTCGATGATACAGGACTTATTAACATTCGAAGCAAAGATCTTGATTTACCTTTATTGGATAAAGAAAAAGTTTATGAAAACTATACCCGAACACAAATCCTAACTATCGGGCTTCCAATTCTTATTTTGGTACTTTTTGGGATCTTATTTACTTTTCTTCGAAAAAGAAAATACAGCAAATAGATGTTAATAAAAAAGTTTCGAAACTAGAATAGTTTACGATATATTTGTAAAATGTAACGTATTTCGAATTTAGAGAAATACCTTAAAAAATAAAACAAAACAGATGAAATTTATAGTATCGAGTTCGTACTTATTGAAGCAATTACAGGTTTTAGGTAACGTTATCAACAGCAGTAATACTTTGCCTATTTTAGATAATTTTTTATTTGATTTAGACCATAATGTGCTAACAGTTTCTGCTTCTGATTTAGAGACAACCATGTCTGCTACTTTAGGAATTGATTCAGAAAGTAAAGGAAGCGTTGCTGTGCCTGCAAAATTACTTTTGGAAATCCTTAAAACGTTCCCTGAACAACCCTTAACTTTTACAGTTGAAGAAAACAGTACGATAGAAATCAGTTCTAATTCTGGTAAATATGCTTTGGCTTATGCTCCTGGAAATGAATTTCCAAAATCGGTTAACTTAGACGACCCATCTGTAACACTTGTTCCTGCTGATGTTTTGGCAACTGCTATAAGTAAAACTATATTTGCGGCCGGAAACGATGATTTACGTCCGGTAATGTCTGGTGTATTTTTTCAGTTTTCGCCACAAGGATTGACATTTGTTGCAACTGATGCACACAAATTAGTAAAATATGCGCGTACCGATGTAACCGCCTCTCAGGTGGCTGATTTCATCATGCCAAAAAAACCTTTGAATATCTTAAAAAATATTCTTGGTACTTCGGATGCTGAAGTAAAAATTGAATATAACGATTCGAATGCTACTTTTTCTTTTGATAATTATGTTTTAATGTGTCGTTTGATTGATGGAAAATATCCAAATTACGAAGCAGTAATTCCAAAAGAAAATCCGAATAAATTAATGATTGACCGTTCTCAATTTTTGAGTTCTGTACGTCGTGTTGCTATCTTTTCGAATAAAACTACACACCAGATCCGTTTGAAAATAGCAGGTGCTGAATTGAATGTTTCTGCTGAAGATATTGACTATTCAAACAAAGCCGAAGAAAGATTGACTTGTGATTATCAAGGTGATGATATGCAAATAGGGTATAATTCTCGTTTCTTAACTGAAATGTTGACTAACTTACAATCGGATATGATTATGCTTGAAATGTCATTGCCAAACAGAGCCGGAATTCTAACTCCTGTTGATGGATTAGAAGAAGGTGAAACGGTAACGATGCTTGTAATGCCAGTAATGTTGAACAGTTAATTCAATTTAAAATACGCTATTAACCAAACCATTTTTATATTTAAAAAACCGTCTCGATTAATTACGAGACGGTTTTTTTGCTTATTCACTATGAATAAAATAAAACTTTGTATTTCCTTTTTTTATTGATTCTTTCGCATCTTTATGATTTTTTTCAAATGTTTCTAAATTAGTTCCTTTACAAATTCCATAAGAATAATGATATTTTAGAATTTCAAGATCTTTCGTTCCAAATTCTTTTTTATCTGATTTACAAATTGAAAAGTAACTATTGCAATCTGAATAATCTAGTTCTTGATAAAAATAACCTAAAGATCGTATAAAATTAACTTTCAAATTAGTTAATACCTGTTCTGCATTTAGATTTTTTTTCGCGTTAATTTTTAGTGAGCAACTATAAATATTTTGTTTGTTATTCCATAAAAGATAATATCCGTCATTCCCTTTAATTCTTATATCTAAATTGACATCATTGGTATCGTCTATAGAATAAATTAAATAGTTTGATTTTTCTTTATCTTTTACCACTGTAATTTTTAGTGAATCAATTTCGTTATCAAGATAATGAATAAATTTACTAAGCTTTTTACTATTATATTGGCTAACTGATTTGTCAAAATAAATTTTTACTTCATCTTTCCAAATTTTCATTCTTGGTTTTAATCTCTCTTCTTTTTTTTGATATTTTTTATTGAAAACTAATTGTTTATAGCGTTCTAAAAATATAGAATCTTTTTCTTCATACAAAACTTTTACTCCTTTCTCATCATATCCATTAATAATGATTAATGTATCACTCTTGACAATATTAAAACCAATTGAATCTATAACTTTATTACCACTTTTTTTCAATGATTTATAATTTTTGTATTCCATGTAAATAACTTTACTATGCAAATTCAACTGATTGTGCTGAGAAAAAATTGCCGAGGTGAAGGCAAATAACAAAAATACACATATATTTTTTTTCATAAATTTTATCTTTCTTTTGAATTATGAAAGTAATAATTTAAATTAATTCATTTTATTTTTTTTAATATTTTTTTAGAAAAATGGATTTTTAAATCACTCCCATTTTCTTCATCAGGAAAGTAGCACTTCTATTTTTACAAATTCCGTCCCGAAGTTTGTAATCAAAATGGAGTTCATCATTGATAATCTCTACTTCAAAACATTTGTTGGTTAATATATTTGGATATTCATTGGTTGTCAGGCAAACTTCGATATCGTGCGTTGCAATAGCTCCAACGGCTTTCTTACCAATTACTTTTTTGACCACTTCAATTGTTCCGTTGCGTTTATCATCTGAATTGGTACCACGTAATATTTCGTCCAATAAAACAAATGCCGGTCTATTTTCCAATTCGTCCATAATCTGCTTTAAGCGTTTGATTTCGGCAAAGAAATACGATTCGCTATCGGACAACGAATCAGATAATCGCATGGAAACTAAAACGGGTAACGGATGTACACTAGCCTGACGAGCACAAACCGGCGAACCTATTCCTGACAAAACCATATTGATTCCTAAACTTCTTAGAAAAGTACTTTTACCAGACATATTAGAACCTGTTAAAATCATAAACGATTCGGGATGAAAACGCACGTCATTTCCTATTCTAGTTTTTTCATTTAATAAAGGATGGCTTAAATCCTTGAAATCTATTTCGAAATTGCTGTTTAATGTTGGATATACAAACTCCGGATTGTTATACGAAAAATTGGCCAAACTGTTCAACATTTCGAATTCACCAATAACTTCCAACCAATTTTCTAAAGCTTGGGCATGATCTTTTTTCCATTGAATTAATGATTTTAAAACATGTAAATTAAAAAGGAACGTTCCATTGAATACGATAGCCGTAACAAAATTTGAGATACTGTCCATATTAGAAAACAAACCGGCTAACTGTTTCAAATGCACGCTGGCATTTTCTTTTTTGAACATTAATTTTTGCTGTAAATCGATTAATTTTTTCGACTGAAAAGATTCATTTTCTATTTTTTGCAACAGTAAACTATATTGATGAATGGTTTTATCTATATTCGTAGAATTAGCAATTTCTGCCTGGATACGCTTCATAAACCGACCCAAAACAATTAAATTAAATACAAATAAATACGATAAAACGGAAGCAAAAACAGTAGTCGAAGTTACTAAATAGGCAATCAAAACTCCCAGAAAAAGAAGTGGTGAAAAATAAGAAATGAAAACACTCATTTTAGCCAAGGGCGTACTATTAAATGTACACCACTTGAGCAGAGTCTCATAATTCGATTGATTGTCGTTGCTTATTTTGGCGAAAGCCAAAAATTCCTGACGCCAGTCTAATTTTTTGGTTAATTCTTTTACCGCTTGATGATTTCTAAGAATCTCTTCATTGGGCAAAATTGATAAAAGCTGGTTTGCGAATGTTTTTTTTCCAATAAAAGTAGCGGTTCTATTCAAGTTTTGGAACAAAGAATGCTCGCCAAAAATATCTAAATCATAGGCATACGGATGGTGAAAATCATTGAATTCCTGTCCGTTTTCAAAAGGGATTTTATTTCTTTCCAGGTAGGAAATTTCATTTTCATTAATATCAAGTAAGGCTTGATTGACATGTTTTTCGAAAACTAATTTAGAATGAATGCGCATAAATACTACGAATAGTCCAAAAAGAAAAATGGCGGCAATTATGAAAATAATTTCGCTGTTTTTGATGTAGTAATAAATAGAAACCAAAAAAAGTACAATAGAAAGAAGTCTTAAAATACTTATACTATTGTACTTTTTATTGATTGCAGTCAATGCTGTTGAAAAGCGTATCTTTTTTGCTTTGTATATTTCCATAATTCAATTAATGAATTGCAAATATAACGAAATAGATTACTTTGAAGACTAAATTAAAAGGCAATGGCGATGCCTCAGTATATAGAATTCAAGATTTCAATTGAATTAAAACTGAATCAATCAATAGGAATCGCTAAAATTGGGATATCAAAATTCGTAGCTATTTTTTTTGTTAAACTAGGTTTGAAAATCCCTTCAAAAAAACCTCTTTTATACGTAAGCATAGTCAGTACATCAATTTCTTTGTACATTATAAAATCCAGAATTGTTTCTTTGACTTCGTCACTATTGATCACAAAAAACTCAACGGGTTCATTAATAAATTCTTCCTCCCAAGCAGTTACTGTATCATTTGAAACATCGGAATCACTAGTTTTTACATACAAGCATTTTACTTTAGCTTTCGTTTTTTTAGCGATATCTAACACCATTTTCAATGCTTTTTTATCTTTAGTTCTAAAACGGGTTGTAAATCCAATAATTTCTGTTTTTTTGAATTTTGCTTCTAACGGAACACACAACATAGGAATATCTATTCCAGAAATAACAGCGCCTGTATTGGTACCCATAAAAAAAGCTTCCCATCCTGTAGCTCCTGAAGTACCCATGATCACAAAATCTATTTTATCTTCTTTAATTGATTTTTTAATATTATAAAGTAAATTTCCATCCATGAGCCTATGAGACATTTTTATTTTGTCCAAATGCCGTTCATCGGCTATGGCGCGCAATTTTGGGATTTCATCTTTAAACATATCAAATTGAGCTAAGGCCAAGGAATCATAAATGACGGCGTAATTTTCGGGAAAAAACTGATTGTCATAAATGGGCAATTCAAAGGTGTGCAATAAAACGAGTTCACCCTGAACTATTTTTGCAAATTCTAAAGCATGTACAAAAGCATTAGTAGCCACTTCAGAAAAGTCGGTTGGAAATAGATTTTTTTTCATTTTATCTTTTATTAAAATAATTGATTTACTAAAATAAATTATTGGTGTCTTTACGTAATCAAATCAGAATATTTTTATTCATGAATAGCAAGAATGGGTACATTGATATGAAAAGCTAATTTTTTTGAAAGACTAATTTTGAAAAGTTTTTCAAATAAATTTCTGTGATACACATGCATTGCAATCAAATTAATTTTATACAAATCGATAAAATTTAAAATAATTCCTTCTACATCTTCTCCTTTAATGGAGTGGAATGTAACTTCATTATTTTCAACTAATACCTTCCAATCCTCTCTGCTATCCTCCTTAACTTCATGATGCGGGGATGCGGCACGCAGGCAATCAATATGTGATTGAAATATTTTAGACAAAGACAGAACTCTTACAAAAGACCCTGTGTCCTCCAATTTATATTGCGTAATGAACAGTATTTTTTCAATAGGATGATATGTACAATGCGCCGGTATTGCCAAAACTAATGCTTTGACATCATTCATTACTTTTGTGGCTGTCGTACCGAAAAAAGTTTCCTTTATACTTGTGGCGCCTTTAGTCCCCATAACTACGAAATCAAAATTTTCATTCTCGGTTATTTTTTTTATTTCGGGAACCAAATTTCCCAAAATCAAAACATGGCTTATTTTGATATGACCTAAATTATTTGCTTCCGCAATTTTTCTTAAAAGTGGCACTTCATCTTTATAATTTTCAAAATTACTGAGTTCTGTAACCTCATAAATTTCATGTAAATACTCAGAAACATTTACATAATTGGCTTGTAAAAATTGGTACACATGAATTGTAACTATTTCAGCATTAACGGATTCCGCCAATTTTAATGCATAGATAAACGCATTTTTAGACACTTCTGAAAAGTCGGTAGGAAATAAGATTTTCTTCATACTATAGTTAATTTATTGCAAATTAATTATTAATATAAATTTACAAAACAAAAAACAAAATAGTACGATAATTATCACTTTGGCTAATTTTTAACAAAAAATAGCGTCAATGGTTTAGTACAAGAGACTTGTAGCCATGTCAATTTTACTTACTTTTACACCAAATTGACTTTAAATATGATACTTCACGATTCCATAGTGGCACTGGCAACTCCTTCGGGGGCGGGTGCTATAGCCGTAATTCGGATTTCCGGACAAGATGCCATTACTATTGGAAATTCTGTTTTTAAATCCATCAAAAACAAAGAATTAACAACCCAAAAAACGCATACGTTACATTTAGGGCATATAATGGATGGTTCCAAAACTTTGGATGAAGTCCTGGTCTCCATTTTTAAAGGACCAAATTCCTATACTGGCGAAAACACGATCGAAATTTCCTGTCACGGTTCTACTTATATACAACAACAAATTATTCAATTATTGCTTCGAAAAGGCTGTCGAATGGCAGATCCTGGCGAATTTACGTTGAGAGCATTTCTAAACGGAAAACTGGATTTGTCCCAAGCAGAAGCTGTTGCCGATTTAATTTCATCAGATAATGAAGCTTCACACCAAATTGCAATGCAGCAAATGCGTGGCGGTTTCTCTAATGAAATAGCAAAATTAAGAGAAGAACTCTTGAATTTTGCATCACTAATCGAACTCGAATTGGACTTTGCCGAAGAAGATGTAGAATTTGCTGACCGAACCCAATTTCATGAATTACTGAACCGAATCGAATTTGTCCTAAAACGATTAATCGATTCATTTGCCGTAGGAAATGTGATTAAAAACGGAATTCCTGTAGCTATTGTGGGCGAACCCAATGTAGGTAAATCGACACTTTTGAATGCTTTATTGAATGAAGAGCGCGCCATTGTTTCGGAAATTGCGGGAACGACACGTGATACCATTGAAGATGAGTTAGTGATTGGCGGCATTGGTTTTCGATTCATTGATACGGCTGGAATTCGGGAAACGGAAGATGTGGTAGAAAGCATCGGGATTCGTAAGACTTTTGAAAAAATTGAACAAGCGCAAGTTGTCGTTTTTCTATTTGACAGTTCCGAGTTTAAAGTTTCTGGTTTAAAGTTAAAAGTGGAACTGGAAAAAATTAAAAACCAGTTTCCGTTGAAACCTCTTGTAATCATTGGTAACAAAGCCGATAAATTAGAAGAAAGTGAAATAGGAAATTTGAAATCAGAAATTCCTGAAATCTTACTGATTTCTGCAAAAGAGAAACTAGGCGTTGAGGATTTAAAAAATCAATTACTTTCATTTGTCAATACCGGAGCATTACGAAATAATGAAACAATTGTAACGAATACCAGACATTACGATTCCTTATTAAAAGCGTTAGATGAAATACAAAAAGTAAAATTTGGTCTTGAAACGAACTTGTCCTCCGATTTGATGGCATTAGATATTAAGGAAGCTTTGTACCAATTTGGAATGATTACGGGACAAGTAACTAATGACGAATTGTTAGGGAATATTTTTGCTAATTTCTGTATCGGGAAATAGGTTTCACAAAACATCACAAAATAAAACAAAGAATCCCAGTTAAAATGTCATAAAAAGGCATTTTAACTGGGATTCTTCTTTCTGTTTATTTAGCTTTATTTGCAGATAGTTTGTTCCTTTTTGTACCATTATTGTACCACGAAAATAATTTTCCTTATTGATTTTTCTTTGGCGAAATTATGACATACAGAGAGACACATAGACACAATGGGACACAAAATTAGTCACATTATGAGTTCTAACATTGAGGTTATCAGAATTTGTGAGCACTGCAAAAAACAGTTCACAGCCAGAACAACGCGCACACGATATTGTTCGCACATTTGCAACAGCCGTGGTTATAAAGCACTGGTGCGCAAAGGAAAAGTAGAAAAAAGCAATAACGAGATCGTTCAGCTTTTAAACACAGATTTGGAAAAAATAAAGCCACTTGAGTTTTTAAAAATTACTCAGGCAACTCTTCTTTTTGGAATCAGCAGAAGTACGCTTTACAGGTTAGTTAACAATGGACAGCTGGACATTGCAAAGTTTGGCAAACGAACTGTTATCCGGAGATGCGATCTTGAAGCTTTTTTTGCAATTCCTGTACAGGATGTAACCTTGAAAACTGGACAGCAATTTCCTGGTTTTGACAATTGCTATACTATAACGGAAATTCAACAGAAGTATAATATTTCTTCAGGAGCGCTCTATCTATTGATTCAACGGCAGGGTATAGTAAAATATTCCGTTGGAAAATTCACCTGTGTAGCCAAACAGGATATTGATATAATTTTTAATGCTGGGGAGAGATGAAAAATATAAACGTTACGCTAAGAAAAAGAACCCTTCCAAGTGGTAGGATAACATTATATCTTGATTTTTTTCCTCCGATATATAACACTAAAGCCCGTAAATTTTCCCGCAGGGAGTATTTAAGTTTATTTTTGGTTCCAAAACCAAAAAGTGCTATTGAAAAGGCTTTGAATTCCGAGAATCTATATAAAGCTGAAATTATCTGTGCAAATAGGTTTAATGAAGTAAATAAGCCGCAGATCTACAATCCTTTTGAGCTGGAGCAACTTCGTCTTAAAGAGATTGGCGAAAAATCATTTCTGCAGTATATCAAGCTTGTTGCAGAGCATAAAACGGGTAATAACGGTGATATCTGGACTTATGCCATTATCCACTTTGAAAATTTTCTTAAGAATGAGGATATACTGATACAGGATATCGATGTGACTGTTATAGAAGATTTTAGGGAGTATCTCTTAAAGGCAAAATGTATCAGGAAAAAGGGTAAGTTTTTAGCTCAGAATACAGCTTTAACTTATTTCAATAAGATCAAAGCTACTCTTCGAAAAGCATACAAAAAAGGATTGCTGCAGACCGATGTTAATGCGGCGGTTGAAAGCATCAAGGAACAGGAGTCCCAAAGGAATTTCTTAACCATGGAAGAAGCTTCAAGGTTATTTAGGACACCCTGCAAAAAAGAAATTGTCAAACGAGTAAGCATGTTTTCTCTGCTAACAGGAATACGATATTCCGACATTACAAAACTTACGTGGGAAGAAGTGCAGTATAGTAAAAGCGAAGGGTATTACATAAGATTTAAGCAGCAAAAAACTGACAAACCAGTTACCCTTCCTATTTCCCAGGAAGCATTTGAATTTTTAGGTGAAAAGACAGACCAATATAAAAGAGTCTTTTATGATTTAAAAAAATGGGATGTTGATCGCCTACTGCCTATTTGGGTTAAAGCAGCATCAATTGAAAAACATATTACGTTTCACTGCTTTCGCCATACATATGCAACATTACAGATGGCCGCAGGTACAGACATTTTCACTGTATCTAAAATGCTAGGACACAAAAACATAAAAACCACTCAGATATACACCAAAATCATTGACGAGAAAAAAAGGGAAACAACAAATAAAATCTCATTTAAATAAAATATTTTTCAATACTCTAATAAGCATACAATATTCTTTTGGCTTTCGTTTTTTAAGGCGACCGTTTCAATCACTTTCTAGTCGAAAGCCAATAATTTTTACTACCTTTTTATTCGAAAGACCGACAATAATTCTACGACTATGAAAGCCAGCTTTACAAAACATTTTTAGCATTCATGAAAAAGACTATGCTAACTTTATACTCAAAATTAAAGATATTCTAAAGTGGGAAAACGTCGGATAAGGCAACCATAATTCCATTATGCTTTTCAAGTTGACGGAGTATTATCTTTTTCACTATACTTATCACAGCCAAGATAACTCTGCTTTTTTTATGCAAAAGAAATAGCTAGCAAATTAGTAGCCATTTTATGAAAGACAACATCCAATCCACTGCAAACAAGGTAAAAATCAACAACATAACTTTTAATCACAGTCAATCTTAAACAATTTTGATAATATGAAGTACAAATGCTTCATCTGAATCTTTCAATGCAAAAGTAAAAGCTTTTAGATCGCAATTTAGAGGAGTGAGAAATATAGATTTCTTTTTGTTCAGATTATCTAATCTTTTTGTCTAATCCCTAACTTTTAAACCTGATCCTCAATTAACACATTTTACATATTAGATATCAATAACTTAACCTCTATTTTGTGGCACATTTTTTTTAAAATTTAAAAGTTCCATGTAATTTTGAGTGTTTTTGAAAATTTTGGAGGAACAGGTAGAAATAAAAAAACCTACAAATCCTAAATTTGCATGTTTTTAGTAAGATTGTGGAACTTTATAATATCATTCCTAAAATAGGTGGTGGCGATGAGGGGTTCGAACCTATTGGTTCTAACCCTCATAAACGCTAATGTTTTTATTTTTGAGATTAGAAGTGCCACCAAAGTGCCACAATTATCATCTTTTATTTCCAATATATCTTAAAAAAGCTCCTGCATGAAACTTATTGAATTTTAAAGAACGTTATAATCCATAGATTGAGAGCAAATTTACTATTTATTCCTGAAATTCTCATTTTGGAATGGAAATTATTATTAAAATTTTGTTCCATTAAAGAAATTAAAGTGTTTGTTTGAAGGTAATTATCTTTTGCAATATTAAATTTTTTAACTTATGCTCCATACTGTTTATTGTCACCAGAAAAAGAACAAAGCCCTTACGATCCTGTAAATGCTTTTTTTACCACTGGCTCTACCTTTTCCTTGTTTATCTGGAAGTACAAACATCCTTTTCACATTCACTCTTAGACATTACAACTTTAACATCATAAAAAATTCCAACTAATAAAATAATAATGAATTATTCCTATGGACAAAAACATCATAAAGTATAATGGAATATTATTTTTAAATACTTTGATTAAAGAAATAATAAAAGTTATGATTGAAAGGAATAAGGATATTTTATAAATAATAAAAGCAAAATTCCACGATGAAGATAAACCAAAAGCCAATAAATAAAAATTATCATTCATAGTATTGTATACTCCTAATGCAATTGAAACGACAAAAATCAATAATGACATCGAAGTCAAGAAAAATAAAAGGGTAGTAATATTGGATTTATTTTTCTTAACTATCATTTTTGTTAAAGAAAAAATAGATAGTACAAAAATTATTAATAATGAAACTAATAATGGGATAAAATAATACCATTGTTTAGTATTTATATCGCCGGTCATACCAATAATTCCGTTGTTTAATGTAATATTTGTTTTAAATTTGATTTCTTTTTTATCAAAATACTGCCTTAGGGAATCTGTTATCGGTTTATTTTCAAAAAAATTATTGATTATAAAGGAACCTGATCTTGTAAAACCTAAGCCATGACCGTAAGTATATCCGTTAATTATTTGCACATTTTGATTGAAATTATCAGCTGTTTTTTTTGCAAAATAGCTTGGTGTAATTGGATCAAAACCTCCTGAAAGTATTAATACCTTGAACGGATTATTATTTCTCAAAGACAAAATATTTTTTGTATTTTTTTCTTTCTTTTTCCATTCATTACAAACATCAAAATCAGATTTGTAAAAAGATATACCCCCGTGAAGTTTATTGTAACTGGATGAAATAGAATCATATTTTTGTAAATTATTGAATGGGATCACCTCATTACAAGTAAAACAAAAATAAGTACCATAATTTAAAGAAAGTGCCCCTGAAAAAGCCTGAACAAGACTTGCTAGTGTCGCGGTATTCCTTTCTCTAAACTGATAAATTAATAATGGTATGACTTCAATTAATCTTTTATCATAAAAAGATTGTTGGATAGCTGTTTTATAATCTTCAGCATTATAGGTAAACTTTCCTGACGGAATAATAGTTTTATCTACATCAACTGTAATAGGATTTTTTTCTAAATTAGTAATATTACTATAATAAACATCCTCTAAATTAGGATATTGTTTATTGTACTCTGAATTCTCTTTACAACTTTTAAAAAGTTTATTTAAACTCAATATATAATTCTCAGTATTATTAGTATAGTATTCAGAAATATCTGGTATTGAAGAATCTAAAACCAATGCACGAATATCATCAGGGTAAATCTTAGCGTAATTCTGACTGATGTATGTACCATAAGAAACTCCATAAACATTCCATTTAGAAATTTTCAATTCCGTTTTTAAAGCATGTAGATCATTAATAACAGAAATACTGTTATAAGAATTCAAGTCAATACCTTTATCAATCATATCTTGTTTACATTCTAACGACACTTGAACCTTGTCCTTTACATCTTGCTCCTTAGATTGGTTTTTTGATAAGATTTGAAATAACTTTTTACCTAAATCAGGACATAGTTTTGGTTCTGAAAAACCAGTTCCTCTTAAATCAACCAATACAATATCATGATTTTCCCTTAACGGATGGCTAACCCAAAATGATATTCCTTCAATAGTATTTCCTCCAGGTCCGCCCTGTATGAATACAATAGGTTCTTTCTTAAGATCTTTTTTACATTTTAAGACACTAACAGCCAAGGAAATTTTCCTTTCATCTGATTTATCCCAATTTTCAGGAACAGTGAAACGATACCAGTCGATCTTTTCTTTTTTTAAATCTTTAGAGTCTGGAAAGTACGTTTTTGTTTTTTCCAATTTTGTTTGCGAAAAAGCTACTGTTGAAATTAAAAAGAAGATTAGAGTAAAGAATTGTGTTATTTTCATTTTATAATGTGTTCAAATTTAATTGTTCTAAAAGAACGGTTTCGTGTTTTATTTTGTCACTATTTGCTGCTATACAGCATTGATAATTTTTATCAATAAAAATCTCTTTCAAATAGAATTTTTCATTTTCTATGATGCATTCATTATTTGAAATTTCAAAAGATTTTAATGGAATTAGCAAACCTTTTCCATGAGCTTTTATGACCGCTTCCTTTTCAGTCCAGTACGAAAAAAAACTTTGAACAATATTCTTGGAATTACCTATTCTGTAAAATTCATTAAATGTCATTTGCGGTTGAAAATCCAGATAGTTAATTTTTTTGTCTAAAAATTCCACATCAATTCCTATAGGGAAATCTGCAATAATACATGTTACCAATGAACTAGTGTGTGATATATTAAAATATATATTGTTACCTTCTAAAAAAGGCTTTTTATCAGAGTGATAGCAAATTTCAAAATTTTTTATGTCATAAAAAGTGTTTAGCCCATGTTTCAAAAGTATTCTTCCCAATAAAGATAACTGAGCGTCCTCCCATCTTCTGTATTTTAGGATTTTTTCTTTAAACTCTCTTGTACTGATATCTAGATATCTATTTAAAAGATCCTGATGGTTTTCTTCTTCTATAAATGCATATAAAATAATCATTAAAAATCAAAACTAAAATGAATCATGTTTTCTAACTGTCTTTCTTTTAAGGTAGATAAATCAATCTCCTGAATGGTTTTGTTTGGAGTTTCATAAATCACATTGGTTAAAATCGTTATTTTTTCCCATATTGTTTCCAAAAACTTTTCGTCGATATTCTCGTCATACTCTATCTCACATTTCAATCCTGCACTTTCATAAAAATTGAATACTACAGGAAATCTTGACTGTGTAAAATACATTGGTTTTCTTTCTAAGGAAAATTCCCCAAAATCAATAATAGGCTTTGATAGATCGTCAGAGTGCTGATATACAAGCAAAAAATCAGTTAATGAATTAAGATTAACATTAAAAGGAATATTCATATTCTCTTCCAATAATAAAAAATTCTTTTGGCTCCTTTTAACCAGCGAAGCTAAATCTGCACTTTCTTCAACCCGCAACTGATAAGGAAGTGTTTTTATAAACATCCCAATACTCACTTCTAATTGTGGATAATTTCTTCCGCTAAAAACGGTTCCCAGAATAATTTTTTGTTTATAAATTGAATTTAATACCACACTTAAAATTGTCAAAATCGTAGAATATAAAGTTGATTTATTTAACTGTGAAAACTCTTTTAGTATCATATATTCATTAAGAGTAAAAAGAAAAGTCTGGACATGCTAACTTAGCCATCACATTAAGTTAAGAAATAATCTTAATTTTAGCCTATGAAACAAGTCCGCAAAAT
>NZ_RYDJ01000250.1:0-1084 GCF_003970355.1 Flavobacterium bomense
GGAAATATGTATGCGGCGGGAATGACTTTATTGGAAGAAAATTATTTAGCTTTCAAAGAAGCTTTTGAAAAAGAAGTCGAAAGAACCATTCATCCTGATATGCTGACACCTGAAATTTCGATAGATGCCGAAATTAATCTGACGGATATCACTCCAAAATTGACTCGGATTTTGAAACAATTCGAACCTTTTGGCCCACAAAATATGACACCCGTTTTCCTTACCAAAAATGTAACTGATACGGGCTACGCTCAAAAATTGGGAGCCGATGAAGAACATTTAAAACTATTTGTACGTCAAAATAATTCGGATGGAATGGCGGCGATTGGTTTTGGATTGGGTAATAAAATGGAATTGACAGCGAATAAAAAGCCGTTTGAAGCGGTGTATTGTATAGATGAGAATGAATGGAATGGTAAAACTTCCGTTCAAGTGCGGTTGAAAGATATTAAGTAGATATTATGAAATCGCCACGATTCCAAAATAATAAACAATATGGAAGCGTGGCAAGACCATATTCTGTAAAAAAAATAGTAACTACATATGAAAGTTAAAGTTAGAGATCCTTACGCAGCGTTGCGTTTTAGAGAATTCAATATGTTTATGTTGTTGCGCTTTGATATGGTTTTTGACTGGTCGATGCAATTTATTATCATCGAATGGGAAGTATATAGTTTGACTAAAAGTGCGCTTTCGCTTGGAATGATTGGGCTAATGGAAGTAATCCCTGCAATTGGGATGGCTTTGTTCGCAGGACATATTGTGGATCAGAAAGAAAAAAAGGGAATGCTCCTGAAATGTATTCTAGGATTTTCTATCATTAGTTTTGGGTTATTTTTATTGACTTGGCCAAGAATAGTGAGTGAATGGTCAACTGATACTATTTTGTATTCTATTTATTTCTTGGTCTTTTTAGGAGGATTGGTTCGTGCGTTTTTGGGGCCAACTATCTTTTCTTTGATGTCTTTAATTGTTCCTAAAAAAGCCTATCCAAATGCTGCTACTTGGAGTAGTTCAGTCTGGCAAATTGGTGCTGTTGTTGGGCCAGCAGTTGCTGGATTTTCAATTACTTTTATAGGAGTAC
>NZ_RYDJ01000251.1:0-1083 GCF_003970355.1 Flavobacterium bomense
TCTCAGGATGTTCGCGATAAAGAAGCCTATTTTGCGGCATTGCATCCTTTCATTCGAAATGCTGTAGGCAGTATGGAATTTGGTGGAGTATTACTGAATAAATATCTAAATAAAGGAAATGCAAAAGGACAACTACGATTGACTACTGATGCCTTTCAATTAGCAACAAGCGTACTTTTCCAAAATCCTATTCAAATGTTTGGGTTAACCCCAAATAACCTTACAGATGTGCCCGCTTTTGAATTAGACTTTTTGAAAAAAATTCCAACAACTTGGGATGAAACCGTTTTCATCGATGGTTATCCTGGTAAATATAGTGTAATTGCCCGCAGACATGAACAAAAATGGTATGTAGCAGGAGTAAATGCAGAGAAGGTAGCTAAAAAACTTAAACTCAACTTGCCAATGCTTGCAGGGCAAACTATCACTATGTACAATGATAAGGATACCAAAGAAACTTATACAACAAGCGTAAAAGTTTCTAAAAACGGTGAATTATCAATAACGATTCAGCCTAATGGAGGATTTGTATTAACGAATTAGAAAAAATGACAAAGAGTTTTAAAACACTTGTAATACTTATTACAATCTTAAATTATACAGTAGGAAAAGCACAAAATCCTATTGTACAAACCAATTATACAGCTGATCCAGCACCAATGGTTTATAATGGTAAAGTGTTTCTTTATACAAGCCATGACGAAGATGATTCTACTTGGTTTACCATGAACGATTGGCGATTATACACCACAGAAGATATGGTCAATTGGACAGATCATGGAGCAGTATTGTCCTATAAAGAGTTTGAGTGGGCGAAAATGAATGCTTGGGCACCGCAATGTATAGAACGAAAAGGAAAATTTTATATGTACGTTCCCAATACAACTCGAGAAGGAAAAGGAGCTATAGGCGTTGCTGTTGCTGATAGTCCGTATGGACCATTCATAGATCCGTTGGGAAAACCTTTAATTTCTAATGGTAATGCCGACATAGATCCAACCGTTTTTATAGATGACGATGGTCAGGCTTATTTGTTTTGGGGTAACCCAGTGTGCTATTATGTAAAACTAAATGAGGATATGA
>NZ_RYDJ01000252.1:0-1082 GCF_003970355.1 Flavobacterium bomense
CTTCGAAACTGGCTTTGGGTTACAACTTGGATGAATTGCAAAACCAAATTACCAAATCGACTTCGGCGCTTTTTGAACCGACTTTGGATTATGTGATTGTGAAAATACCACGTTGGAACTTTGATAAATTTGAAGGAGCCGACAGAACTTTGGGGCTTCAAATGAAATCCGTAGGTGAAGTAATGGGAATTGGACGTTCGTTCCAAGAAGCCTTGCACAAAGCCACGCAATCATTGGAAATCAAAAGAAATGGACTTGGAGCTGACGGAAAAGGATATAAAAACTACGAGCAAATTATCGAGAAACTGACTTTTGCGAGTTGGGATCGTGTTTTCGTAATTTATGATGCCATTGCTTTGGGAATTCCATTGAGTCGCATTCACGAAATCACCAAAATCGATATGTGGTTCTTGAAACAATACGAGGAATTATATACTTTGGAAAGAGAAATATCCAACTTCAAATTGGAAACTTTACCAAGGGAATTGCTTTTGGAAGCCAAACAAAAAGGGTTTGCCGACAGACAAATTGCACATATGTTGGGATGTTTGGAAAGTCAAATACATACTTTGCGTATGTCAATGAACATCAATCGCGTGTTCAAACTAGTCGATACTTGTGCTGCGGAATTCAAGGCATTGACTCCTTATTATTACTCCACTTTTGAGGCCGAAGTATCGTAACCGACAAGAAAAAAATAATTGTTTTGGGTTCAGGACCAAACCGAATTGGACAAGGAATCGAATTTGATTATTCTTGTGTTCACGGGGTTTTGGCGGCCAAAGAATGTGGTTACGAAACCATAATGATCAACTGTAATCCAGAAACGGTTTCGACCGATTTTGACACAGCCGATAAATTGTATTTCGAGCCCGTTTTTTGGGAACATATTTACGATATTATCCAACACGAAAAACCGGAAGGTGTCATCGTGCAATTAGGCGGACAAACGGCTTTGAAAATTGCTGAAAAACTATCTAAATACGGAATAAAAATTATAGGAACGAGTTTCGACGCATTAGATTTAGCCGAAGACAGAGGAAGATTCTCGGAACTTTTGACTGACTTGAAAATTCCTTTTC
>NZ_RYDJ01000253.1:0-1079 GCF_003970355.1 Flavobacterium bomense
AACTATGTTTTTTCTAAAAAGGGATATGCCGATTTACCAAGAGACTTTACGACTGGCGAAGCAAATTTTGCTCCAACGAATATGAATGACAAAAGTTTTCTTGCCATTTTAGATCACAAAATAAGTGACAATTGGAAATTTACCGGACAAGCTTCTTACTTCAACTACACCCAAGTAGGAATGTCGATGTGGCCGGATACCATAACAGGTGTTGACGAAAATATTATGAAAAGACGCGTTTATCTTTCAGAAGATTATGCAGTAGCAAAAACAGGACAATTCTTTGTAAACGGAGAAGAAAAAACAGGTGCTGTCAATCATAAAATACTCGCTGGTATTGATCTAAGTGACAAAATCAATTATTATGATTGGACTCAAAGTGCTTTACTAACCGACCTTGACATCTACAATCCTGTGTACGGAACTGTTTCGGCATCGGCTATGCCAGTTTTTGATAGAAGTATCGATATTAAAGTAAGAGGACTACAATACAAGAATAGTTACAATGCTTTTTATATTCAAGATGAACTTGGATTTATGGATAATAAACTTCGTTTGACATTGGCGGGGAGATACACCACCTTGAAAACAGCCAACGTATATTCGGGAGATTTCAAAGACAGTAAATTCACGCCTCGACTTGGTTTGAGTTATTCCATCAACAAAAACACATCGGCTTATTTCTTGAGAGATGAATCATTTAACGAAAACTATGGAACCGATTGGCAAGGAAAAAGTTTTGATCCTCAAACAGGAACTAATCTTGAATTTGGGTTCAAAAGAGACTGGATGAATGGAAAATGGAATTCGGTATTTGCCGTTTATCAAATAACAAACAACAACATCCTTACTCCTGACCCTGAACATTCTACTGGCGCACAACAATTCAACATACAAAGTGGACAACAAAAAGTAAAAGGATTTGAAGCAGATATTAGAGGTGAAATTTTCAAAAATCTTGACGTAGTAATCAATTATGCTTTTACAGAAGGTAAAGTTACCAAAGACGAGAACAATCCTGCAATGGTAGGCAGTCAGATATCAGGAACATCAAAACACGTTCAAAACGCTTGGTTGAA
>NZ_RYDJ01000254.1:0-1078 GCF_003970355.1 Flavobacterium bomense
CAAACCCTCGCCTGAGTCTAAGGCGAGGGTTTTATTATAAAAATTTAGCTGCTTTGTAGTTCGTCAAAATTCTTTTCACTGAAATTAATCATCGAAGAAACGTGTTGATACAACTCGGGATATTGGGTTTTAAAAAGATGTGGAGTTTCAAAAAAGTGTTCTAAAATTACGGCAATAAATTCAAACCCGTTTTCATACGCATATTCCCTAAAATAACCCTGTTCAGATAGTTTTTTGTTCAGATTTTCATCTTTGAAATAAGTTATTACTTTATTGAATTCGTCATAAAAAAGAATAGCACTTGGGTCATTGCTTTTCATTCCGTGAAAGTGTAACGCGTGTGCAAATTCGTGAAGACCTAGATTAATATTATCGTTTGTTGATTGATGTCCAAGGATAAAATCTTCCCAAGAAAATGCCACAGTTTTCATAGCAGGGTTAAATTCCCCTTTGTGATATTGCTGGTTTGAATTCGAAAAATAGGCTGATGGGTAAATTATGATGACTTTAAATATATTAATAAGGTAGTGTCTCATCCCAAAAGATAGCATAATATAGGTTCCTGCAATAATGATCTTCATTTCTTCAGTAATCATAAGTTCTTCTTTTCCTATGAATTCATAATAGTTTAAGAACCCTTTTACCCGATGTTCAAAATAGATTTTCTTTTTATTTGACAACTTTTTATAAAACGGAAACTCTTTTTCTAAAATTTGCTTTTGAGTTAGAGTCAATTTTTTTGGGAAAGGATAAAGATATATATACAGCGGTTTATTAAAAATCATCATTTAGGTAGGCTCGACTATTCTAAATAAAGTTAGAAGTAAAAATAGTACCCCAAAATAGATCAAAAGTAAATGTTGAATTATCATAAATAAGGAAAGAAATTACGTTTATATTTTGAGCATTGTGTGTTTGTTTTTTAATGTTTAAATTTAAATCTGTTGTAGTGTGGTGCACTATTATAAAAGTTTTCTAAAACTGATAAAGCGTGAAAATCACACTCTTTTGTGTTAATTTCACGCTTTTTTTCTATTGCATTTGTGACCTCGGCAGGGTTCGAACCTGCAACCTTCAG
>NZ_RYDJ01000255.1:0-1078 GCF_003970355.1 Flavobacterium bomense
CGTGCTGGCAGAATACCGTTCGATACGTTTGGTCCATTTCCGAGGTAATTTATGCGCTAAATATTCAGAAAAAGGGAGTGAATATTTAATCATAAACGGAGTTGTGAAAACTGTTACAGCCGATACCGCCACGACAATTGGATACAAGAAAGAACTTGTGGCGTTCAAAGTGACACCTAAAGTGGCTATGATAAATGAAAATTCCCCAATTTGAGACAAACTCATTCCAGTTCTGATGGAATCTTTCAAAGGTTGCCCCGACAGCAAAGCACCAAAAGTAGAACTGATGGATTGTCCAAAAATGGTAATAAACGAAAGTATTATGACTGGAATAGCATGTTCATACAAAGCAGCTGGGTCGATTAGCATCCCTACCGATACGAAAAAAACAGCACCAAATAAATCTTTTACAGGTTTTACCAAATGCTCAATGTGTTCCGCTTGAGTGGTTTCGGCAATGATAGAACCCATAATAAAAGCACCCAAAGCTGGTGAAAATCCCACATTGGCAGCAAGCCCAACCATTGTCAAACACAAGGCTAAGGAAATGATCAGCAACATTTCGTCAGTCAATAAATGTTTGGTTTTTTTGAGTACTGTTGGAATGATAAAAATACCGCCCAAAAACCAAATCACCAGAAAAAATAAAAGTTTCAAAACCGACATTAACAAATCCATTCCAGAAAACTGATTGCTCACTGCAATGGTTGATAATAAAACCATCATCAAAATGGCTAATATGTCCTGAACGATTAGCGAGCCAATTACAATTCCTGCAAATTTTTGTGTTTTTACGCCTAATTCATCAAAGGTTTTTAGAATTATTGTGGTCGATGAAATCGAAAGAATAACGCCTAAAAAAATACTATCTATTTTTCCCCAATCCATCCATTGACCTACAGAATAACCCAAAAGGCACATCACGACAATTTGTGTGCCTGCTGTGATAGAAGCGGTTCCGCCCACTTTCATCAATTTTTTGAAACTAAATTCTAAACCAAGGCTAAACAATAAAAAGATGACTCCAATCTCTGCCCAAACTTCTACGCTTTTAATTTCTTTTACCGAAGGAAAAAAA
>NZ_RYDJ01000256.1:0-1076 GCF_003970355.1 Flavobacterium bomense
TATTGCTAACGCTACTGTTATAATAATTCTATTTTTCATTTTGTTTGTTTTTTAAATTGTTAATGTTGCTATTAGCAACATTTTATTTTCATTAGATTTTTTTCTCAGTCATTTCCATTCCACATTTAGGACACTCCCCTTTAATATCAGCGGTAGAACCGTCCATTGGACAAACATATTTTGTCAAAATTTTAGTTTTAGGCTGACTGCCTTTTAGGGCGTGGGTATCTATTATTTCGGTAATTTTTACCATTCCAGTTCCACATTTAGAACATTTCCCTTCAGTTTCAGAAGCTGAACCATCCTTAGGACAAACATATTTTGTTACAATTTTACTCCTAGGCTGGCTGCCTTTTAGGGCATGAGTATCTACTTTTTCGGTAGTTTTCACCATTTTCATTGCACATTTAGAACATCCACCTGGTTTGTCGGAAGTTGATCCATCCATTGGACAAACATATTTGGTTACCGTTTTAGTCATCGGTTGACTACCTTTTAAAGCATAGGTAGGTACCTTATCTGTAACTTTTTTCAATTCCATGCCACATTCTGGGCATTTTCCTGAACTTGGATTCATATTGTCGGGATGGGTAGGGCAAATGTAAACTGTTTTAGGACTTTCCTTTTTTGCAGCTGTTTGAGCTGATAATGATGTGATTGCTATTAAGAATACGCTTAATATGATAATTAAATTTTTCATTTTATTTGTTTTTTAAGAAACAAGGTAATGCCTTTGTCGAAATTTTCGATTTAGTGAATTAGAGTTTCGTTATTAAGTTTAGATAATTTTAAATTGAACCCGCTAAAGAATAAGTAAAAAACAGCAAAAAGCCATAATTTATATTTGATTAGCTGATAAAAAAAAGATGATTTAAAAGCAAGAATTGCTTTCTATTTGACACACTTATGGCTGTCAAAATTTAATTTAGCTTATTTTTGGTATAAGCCATAGAGAATAAAAACCTGAGGAAAGATTGGTATTTGAATTAAAATAATTTTGTTTTTTTTTAAATTAAGTTTTTTTCATTTTGCGATTTTTATTTGTTCCGTTTTTCAAGCGTTTAAGACACAGCCCT
>NZ_RYDJ01000257.1:0-1076 GCF_003970355.1 Flavobacterium bomense
GCTTCGCCAATTTGCTGACGCTCGGGGCACAGATTTTAAATTATTGTAAAAATCTGTGAATCTGTGGCTAAATATTTTAAACATTTATTACCACAATTGATGCACTTCTGGTTTGATGTATTTTTCATAAATAGCATTCATTGCTGCAATTTTTTCAGGTGTCAATTTTGGTAAATCAAAAACCGATAAATTCGATTCTACGTGACTAGCTTTTGAAGCTCCTGGAATAATACAGCTGATTTCGTTGAAACTCAAAATCCATTGCAAGGCAATTGGCGCCAAATTAGGAACTCCTGGAAACAAAGCTTTCAAGGCTTCAACGGCTTTCAAACCCAATTCATAATCAATTCCAGAGAATGTTTCTCCTTTGTCGAAAGCGGCTCCGTTTCGGTTGAAATGTCTATGGTCTTGCGCTCCAAAAGTAGTTTTAGCATCGAATAATCCAGTAAGAAGTCCGCTGGCCAAAGAAAATCTCGCAATGATACCAATATCCTTTTTCTGTGCTTCCTTGAAAAACAATTCGGATGGTCGTTGACGGAAAAGGTTGAAAATAATTTGCACCGTGGTCACATTTGGATATTCAATGGCTTTGAGTCCTTCTTCCACTTTTTCGACGCTGACGCCCAAGTTTTGAATTTTTCCTTGTTCTTTCAAACGGTCAAACATTTCGAAGATTTCGGGACGATAATAGACCTCGTTTGGCGGGCAATGCAATTGGATTAAATCTAAAGTTTCGAGTCCAGTTCTTTTCAAACTATCTTCCACAAATTTTTGTAATACTTTGGGTTGGTAGCCTTCATTCGAATGTGGATTTATAAATCGCCCACATTTTGTACCAACATAAATACGTTCGGAACGAGAGCGAACGACTCTTCCAACGGCGGTTTCGCTCAATCCATTTTCATACACATCGGCAGTGTCAATGAAATTCACGCCATTGTCAATTGCGGTGTTAATCAATTCGTCTGCGGTTTTATCATTGAATGGCGAACCCCATTTTCCGCCCACTTGCCAAGTTCCCAATGCTATTTCAGAGATGTTGAAATTTGTTTTGCCTAATTTTCTATAGTTCATGA
>NZ_RYDJ01000258.1:0-1075 GCF_003970355.1 Flavobacterium bomense
AAAAGTACTTTTTTCATCTTACTTAATTATAAAAGGTTAATTATTAATTCGGGGCAAAGATATAAATTTTTTAATAGTTAAAATATTTTTTCATTATTTTTTTAAAATATTTTTTTTCTTTCAAAAACTTGAAATGGAATTACATCTAATTTGACTTTATAAATAAATACTTAATAAATAGTCAGCATTCTAATCGAACTCTTTTTTTTGTAATATTTTGAGTGTCATTTCTCTTAGTTTTATTTTTTTGGATGAACCAATTTCAACTCATTTATTATATTTTTTGCACCTGCATATTTGTCTATGATGAAAAGAATATAGCGTGCATCTACCATAATATTTCGGCATATATTTGGGTCATAATAAATGTCGCTCATCGTTCCTTCCCAAACTCTATCAAAATTAAGGCCTATTAAATTCCCTTTAGAATCAATAGCTGGACTCCCTGAATTGCCTCCAGTGGTGTGATTTGTGCCTATAAAACAAACTGGCATTTTGCCGTTTTCAGCATATTGACCGTAGTTTTTAGTTTTGTATAATTCGATTAATTTTTCTGGTACATCAAATTCATAATCACCGGGAATGTATTTTTCCATAACACCGTCCAAATAGGTGACAGGAGTGTACAAAGTAGCATCTTTCGGCGCATATCCTTTTACTTTTCCGTAGGCAACTCTTAAAGTGCTATTGGCGTCAGGAAATATCCTTGCGTCATTGTTTAATTCTAATTGAGCTTTCATATAAGTTCGTTGCAAAGCCGTAATTTTCAAATTGATTTCATCATATTTCGGAGCAACATCTTTAAGAAATTTTTCGGACATATTTTTTATTAAGATATAGCCTTTGTCCAAATTTAAGTTGGTTAAAACCGTTTTCGAATCGCCAGAAAGTAATTCTTTAAGGCTGTTATAATTGACCAATTTCGAATGTCCGTAAATTTCAGATGCCAAATTTGTCGCATTTGTATTTGATAAAGAATTTGGTAAAAATTCCTTAGGCACTTTTGTGGCATACACATGAATCAATTGTTCAAAAACTTTTTGATCCACATTTGGATTAAAATCTTTATAAAAAC
>NZ_RYDJ01000259.1:0-1073 GCF_003970355.1 Flavobacterium bomense
TAAAGATTTGCTTATCAGAACTATTCGTGAAATTGGACAATTAGGATTTTTTGATCCTGAAACTATTGAACCCAAATTCAAAAATGTTGATGCGGCAGCTGGAACTGTTGATATAGAATATCCTTTGACAGAAAAAGGAGCCAGTCAAATAGAATTGCAAGGTGGTTATGGTGGAGGTGGTTTCATAGGGACTTTAGGACTGTCGTTTAATAATTTTTCTGCCAGAAATCTATTTAAGAAAGAAGCTTATAAACCCCTTCCTATGGGTGATGGTCAAAAAGTATCACTACGATTACAAGCAAGTTCGTACTATAGAACCTACAGTCTTTCGTTTTCAGAACCATGGTTTGGAAAAAGAAAACCGGTACAATTAAACACTTCGTTATCTTACACAAGTCAGTATTACAATAATTTTCAAACTCAAAGAGTAGACAAAAGTAGAAGTTTTAACATCTTAACAATTTCAGCAGGTATTTACAAAAGACTTACCATTCCTGATGATTACTTCGGATTATCACAAACTATAAGTTACCAACATTACGACTTAAAAAATTATAATACAGGTCTATTTACTTTTGGCGATGGAGCATCAAGAAACTTAGCTTATACAATAGGATTTTCGCGTAGCAACAAAGGAATCAATCCAATATTTCCAATATATGGTGCAGAATTTAGTTTAACAGGTAAATTTACACTGCCTTACTCTTTATTTAATGGTGTGGATTATGCAACCTTAGGCGATCAAAAAGAATATAAATACATTTATTCTGGACCTTCATACACCGGAAATAATGGAATTAGAGTAAATAATGGAGATTACTTAGAGGCTATTCCAAGTACAACAAATCCGACACCAAGCAGTGTTGCAGATTATAAAGATGGTGCTGCTGACCCTGCAAAAGTAGATCAGAAAAAATACAATTGGCTAGAATATTACAAAGTAAAATTCAAAGCAGATTGGTACACAAAAGTAGCTGGAACAAATAAGAGTCCATTAGTTTTAAGGTCATTAATCGAATTTGGTTTCTTAGGGGCTTATAATCAAGAAAGAGGAATTATTCCTTTCGAAAGAT
>NZ_RYDJ01000025.1:0-18365 GCF_003970355.1 Flavobacterium bomense
GGACTGTTGATTCATATCTTCGGAAAAATCGCTTCCGCTTTTATAAACTTAACATTTTAACCCTTGATTCGCATTATTTATTAAAACACTTCAACATTAGAAAACTATATTCAGCTGGAATGATGCTCAGTGGTGTTTCTATGATGATTATGATGTCCTTGAAGACCCTTGATTTAGTAGGAATAGGATTTGCTGGAATTACTATGGGATTGTCTTTTGGTTTTTATTGGTCTAACCGAGATTATTTGGCATTGGCCATAACTAATGATACAAACCGAAATTATTATTATGGTTTGGAAACTTTTTTTTACACGATTATTGCTGTTGTCATTCCGATTACTATAGGTTGGTTTATTGAATCTAGCGGGGATACCGCACAAATTCATACTGCTTATTTAATCATTACCGGAATTGTGTTTTTAGTAACTGTCATTGCCTCTATAGTTTGTTTTAGGGGGACGTTCCAAAATCCAATACAGAAAAAATATGTGTTTTTTAAATTTCACCAACTCTGGTATAAGTTGTTGTCATTATCCTTATTGAAAGGTTTGGTACAGGGTTTTCTTGTAACAGCCCCCGCCATGTTAATCATGTTATTGATAGGAAAAGAAGGAGCATTGGGTACAGCACAATCCATTGGAGCCATAATTGCAGCCGTAATTATGTATGTTATAGGAAGAATTGCAAAACCTTCAGACCGAATTAAGATATTTACAGCAGGACTCGTTTTGTTTGCTTTAGGAGCAGTGGTCAATGGATTATTATTCAATCAAACGGGTGTTATTATTTTTATTTTATTATTATTGATTGCAAAACCGCTGATGGATTTGGCCTATTTTCCAATCCAATTTAAGGTAATCGATATTGTTTCAAAAATTGAAAAAAGAGGAGAATTTGCTTATATTTTGAATCATGAGGCAGGATTATTTGCAGGTCGCTTTTTGGGAGCAGGTACTTTTTTGGTTTTGGCCTATACTATCTCAACCGAAATTGCCTTACGATATGCAATTGTAATTGTAGCGGTATTGCAGTTGAGTTCTATTTTTGTCGCCAAAAAAATTATTGCAGAAGGAAATTTACTTTCTCCAGATGAACCTGAAATTGATAGTAAAGTTATGAAGGAAGTTGCAGAGAAAATTGTTTAAATACAGAATCAAAAAATAAATTTTTATTTATAATTAAATCAAACAAATAATGAATACTATTTTCAAAATCACTTTGACAAGTCTATTTTTTATCCTTTGCGTACTAAGTGGTTCAGCACAAATAAAGCAAAAAAATATTGCTCGTGTAGATCAAATGCCCAACTTGCCGAAACCATTTCAAATAATAGATTATAAGAAAATGGCGGTCCGTTTTGACAGTACCGTATATGATTTCAACGCTAAAGGTAAATATTGGCCATTGGTATGGATTGACAAGAGCCAAAATAATTTTCCTCAAGATGTTGTTGGTTTGTACACTGCTGTTGGCGATGTAAGACAAGGGCCTTCTAATAATAAAGGAATGTTTCACGAATCGTTGGCTACTATGGGAGCTACTTTAGGTGCTAGTTTAGTAGGTATTGATAAAAGCAATCAAGAGAATCGGAATCATGTCAGTATGATGAAAAATTATTTTAATACTGAAACGGGTTGGGACATTATGATGAATAATACTAGTCCAGAGGTTGCTTTGTTAGGAGGAGGTTATGGGAGAGACTGGTGGTATGATATTTATCCAAATCTGTTGTTTTATGCTGTTTATGATCAATATCCGAACGAGCCTGGTTTTGATGTTATTGCGAGAAGTATTGCTGAAAAATTCTTCAAAGCTGATTCGATATTGAATGGGAATTATAATTATTCTTATTTTGATTACGGTAAAATGAAACCAATGAATAATAACATCTGTGCCCAACCCGATGCAGCTGCTGGACATGCCTGGGTATTGTATTCTGCTTATAAAAAGTTTGGAGATCCAAGATATTTAAAAGGAGCCAAAAGTGCCTTATCTGCACTACAATCTCAATCTATAAATCCAACCTATGAATTATTAATGCCTTTTGGTGCTTATTTGGCCGCCCGAATAAATGCTGAAGAGGGGGAAGATTACGACACTGCTAAGATGTTGGAGTGGACTTTCGATGGAACCGCCATTTGCCGGGAAGGTTGGGGCGTATTAGTAGGCAATTGGAATGGATTTGATATTTCAGGAACAGTGGGAAGTACGGTGGATCACGGAGGATATGGTTTTTTGATGAATACCTATGATATGGCTTGGCCAATGGTTCCAATGGTTCGTTACAATCAATCGTATGCCACGGCAATTGGTAAATGGATGTTGAATGCCGCGAATGCTTCTCGATTTTTCTATCCGCAATACATGCCTGATGAACATGAAACGATTCCACAATTGGCAGAGGTTACTAAAGGAGTTATCGGATATGAAGGTATCATTCAACAATCCAGTTATAAAGCGTATGAAAATTTAAAAGGGCCTGTTGCGCAAGGAGATGGTCCACTATGGGTAGCGGGTGAAAATCCTCAAGAATCTCAATTTAGTGTTTATGGAAGCGGACATGTGGGTATTTTTGGAAGTATTATTCGAGCAACAAATGTGAGTGGAATTCTACAATTAAATTTATTGGCTACTGATTTTTTTAAAGACAAAGCCTATCCTTCTTTTTTATATTACAATCCTCATAGCAATACTAAAAAAGTTATTATACAAACAGAGCAGGGAAAAAAAGTAGATTTATATAATACAGTATCCGGACGTTTTGTTGCTCGAAAGGTTTCTTCGTTGGCCAAAATAAAGATTGCCCCAGAAAGTGCTGCAGTTATTATTTGTGTCCCTTCAGGCGGAGCAATTACGTATGAAGGTTCTAAGATGTTGGTTGACGGAATTGTTGTAGATTATAATTTTCAACAAAAAAAATAAAATTTTGATAGGAAGTTTTGAATTATGACGCTCTTTTTACGGGCACCACTTTTACTAAAATTTGAATACCTAATTATGAAAAACTGTAACTATTTATATTTCAAGGTAAGTAAACTTCAAAGAGCTGATTTAAAACTGTATTATAAAAGCGAGTAAATAACTACTATAGCTTCGAGGTCAGAAGACCTCGAAGAGCTGGTATTATTGAAAAAATCATAATAACTTTTTCTATCTTAAGCCTACGGCATTTTAAACTCGAGAAACACCAACATATCTCTCAATTTAAAAAAGTTGTTGATAATTTTAATTGCTTTACATAGGAGCATAGCTGTTAGTGGTAGTAGTATTTATTCTTCCAGATTATTCTTCGGTTTGTTTTTGGCCAAGTTTGATATTACAATTGTAATTAGTAACGAAAATATTAAGCCTAAAATCCACTTATTTAAATCCACAACGGTTTCAACTTTATCCTTTATTAATTCAATTTGTAACTCGTTTTCTTTTTTGATATTTTCAATATCTTTATTCAAAAGTGGAATTGTTAATGACTTCTCAGGATTTTCGATAATAATATTATTCAATGTCTCAATCTTCTTTTCCAAATCTTGAATTCGCTCTTCACTTGGTGACGAAATGGAAATAGTTGAATCTTTTGTTCTCAGCCTATTCTCTAACTCAGATATACGCTCCTGAAGTTGTATATTTTGATTTTCTATTTTTAACTTTTGAGTGTCATTTTTTATAAAAAGAGTTTCGAGAAAGTAATACGAAATGACTGTTATTCCTAGAATAGAAATTAGAGTTGAAAAGAAATTGAAGACTTTTTGAAACTTTCTTTTTTTAGTTTCCTCACCAAATTTTTTTTGTAGGTCATTAAATTCCTGTTTGTTCATATGAATTTCTTTTTAGATATAAGTTCTGAAATATTAGCGCTAACGTTCTGGTTTGGAGTAATTGTTCATTTGCTAATAGGAATGGGCACGGAATGCAATTCCGCGCGAACGGGTTAACGTTGTAATTATTTTGTCGAAAGATGATTCTATCATAATGATGTTCAGGAATTAAATGCTTTTACCATCAATTCTTGTTCTCCTCTTGAAATACCTATTTCACTAGCAATGTTTTTCCAATTGCTTGTTGCTTGGAGTACTTCTTGTATGATGGTTTCCATTTGTTCTTTGTTTAGGCGGAAATATTCTCCAACACTTTTTGCTAATTCGAAATCGAGGTCGTTATTATCGGTATCGATATTTAAAGCCAAACCATCCTTTTCAATTGAGGGGTTTAGGTCATAGGCTGGTGACAATATCCAACCTTCTTTGGTCAGGATAAAGCCGTGGTTTCTTAAATGGTCATCTGTGTTTGAAATAGCTATGTTAAATACTATTCTGCGCCATAATTGGTATAAGTTAGCTACTATATTTGTTCCATGATTACTAATAAATTCGGCTATGTCTAAATAGCTTGCCGGATTGTGCCGGATTGTATCTTCATTGTTTCCAGTCATGGTCATTGCGGATGCAAAGTGTATTCTTTCTCCGTTTACCCTGTCGAAGCGTTTTGTGAAAAATGTATGGTAGTTCCCCATTATTTTTTCGATACGACATGGTGCCATTTCTATACCCGCATTTATTGCCAATTTATAGGATAGGAATTCCCAGGCACCTTTGTCTGTGGTGTCGGTTTTGGATGGGAATTTGGCAATCCACAGGCTTTTATCATTGTCTAAGATATTGGCTTTTGGTCTAGCTCCTCCGAGTGAAGAACCTGGTGCCATCAACACAGATAGCCATTTTTTTACCTCATCATTGTCATCGTCATTTTCAAAATTAGCAGCTGCATTTTGTAGTTCGCGAATGGATGACCAAGGCGGTGTTGAAGCTGTTTTGTTGTTGTCTAAGAAATCTCCTTCCGGATTTATTTTGAAGCGTAATGCTCCCATACGACTTTCATCGTAAACACCTAACAGAAAATCAATATCATAGAGTGTTGGTGCTTTTTCTCCTTCTTCTTTTGCCCATTGCGCCGCTCTCCGCTTCATCAGTGTTCTTCCCCAAGTGTCGGGCATACTGTCCAAAAAGATTCCGAAGTTTTCTTTTTTGTTTGGGTATTGTGGTCCACCATATAATTGAATGTCCGGGTCTAACAGGAATTTTTGTTCTGATTTTATCCAGTCTTTATTGTATTCAAAGCTGAATGCTTTTTTGCCTTTAGCTTGTTGTGCTGATAAGATGCCAATTATCTTGGGTTCAGGTAAACCCTTCCAATGTGCATATACGTATATTTCAGTTTTTATAGACATCTTATATTGTTAAATTGAGATTATACCAGACTGCCACTGGCAGTCCTCCTCTTAAAATCAAATATTGCAAATGTGCGTAAACGTATATGTCGGTTTTGTTAGTTGCCATTTTATATTATTAATTTACCACCCCGCCCTTTGGGCACCCCTCCAAAGGAGGGGAATTTTAGTGCGAGTTAAGTAGAGTGGTTTTATTTTAGAAGTTCGAGGTCTTGGAGTTTTCTTCCGAGTTCATCGTCTGAAGCTAGTTTTAGGAAATCGTCCTGAAGGCCTAATACTCTGAGTACATTGAAATAAGCACCCATTGCCACACTTGTGTTTCCTAACTCGATTAGGTGTAATGTGGATCTTGAAATGTCGGCTCTCTCCGCGACTTGTATCATAGTGAGTTTTCTTCTTTTACGAGCCATTTTTATGTTTTCTCCCATTTGCTCCAATATCTTGTCATACTTTGGGAATACGGTCTGTTTTTTCGTTGCCATTTTTTAAAATGTTCGTTATTCTGAACAAAAATAGCCTTTATGTTTTAAATAGCAAACATTTGTTTTTTATTTCTTATTTGTTATGATAATAAAGTAATGACAAAGAGTGGCTTTATATTCATCCGAAAGAAGTGTTACTGTTTAAAAAGATACCGCTACAGTTTGGGATAGCTTGAAATAAGTATATAAAATATAATAGTTATTTGTTTACTATTACTTTCAGGTTAATGTCTCCGACTTCCTTTAAATAATTTTCGGTTACCCCAAGTAATGTTAAGATACTTTGAGATGTATTCGTTATGGATAAGCTCGGTTGAACTATAAAAACTTCAAAATTCATTGGTTTACTATTCTTAGCTATTGTCAATAATCTTTCTAAATCAGGTTTAGTTCCTTTTTCTAAACGACTTCTTTCCTCACCACTTCTTGTTTTTATTAGTCTACGTAAAAGATGTTCAAAGAATTCCTTTCCTTTTTTATGTTTCCAATGAATAGATTTTTGTGCTTGACCACATACTTCATAAAAGTTGTCTACACGAGTATTCACTAAACCGTCTTTGGCAAATTTCAGATGATAAAATTATATCAAAAAAATTATAATAAAAGACAGATTATAAGACTTGAACTCCTACATTAAAAAGGCGCAATTCGTAAAATAGCGCCTTTTCTGGATTTATGACTATCCGTTACTAATTCCATTGCGTTTTATTTTGTCATTTCGACGAAGGAGAAATCACATCAGTTGCTCTCGTTATGTGATTTCTCCCTTTGGTCGAAATGACAAAAGAGCTAAATTTCATTTGTAAAATGTAGTTTGGATAAAGTAACGGACAACCATATTTAGATTTAAATTAAAACTTTACAATTAAAAACTGAAAAAATATTTTAATTTTATTTTTTTTGTAATTTTGACGTAAACCAAATCCCAACTTATCAAAACACAAATACCCAATGACCTCCTTAAAAATTTTCTTAATTGAAGACGATCCTTTTTTTGGAGAAGCTTTAAAATACCATTTGAAGCTAAATCCTGATTTTGATATACACCTTTTTAAAACCGGAAAAGAGTGTATCAGTAATTTATATCTAAAGCCAGATATTATATGTTTAGATTTTGGTTTACCTGACATTACAGGGGATAAACTGCTAAAAAAGATTCAGGAAACAAATAACAAAATCCCAATTATTATCATAAGCGGTCAAGATGATATTGAGGTTGCTGTCGACTTTTTAAAATCGGGTGCCAAAGATTACATTGTTAAAAGCGAACACACAAAAGGCTTGCTTTGGAATGCAATCATTAAAATTAGAGAAAATCTTCTATTAGTAAACGAAGTAGAAGAATTAAAAGAACAATTAGAACAAAAATACAGTTTCGAAAAAACGATAATTGGGCAAAGTGATGCCATAAAAAAAATTTTTAATAAAGTAAATAAAGCTATTAATACGAATATCAATGTCTCAATAACTGGAAAAACCGGAACAGGAAAAGAAGTTGTTGCCAAAGCTATTCACTATAATTCAGAAAGGAAAAATAAGCCATTTATCGCCATAAATATGGCTGCAATACCTAAAGAATTAATGGAAAGTGAATTTTTTGGTCACGAAGCAGGAGCTTTTACGGGAGCCAATACCAGAAATATTGGAAAATTTGAACAAGCGAACGGAGGAACAATCTTTCTGGATGAAATTGCCGAATTAGATTTGAATCTTCAAAGTAAATTACTAAGAGTTTTGCAAGAAAGAGAAGTGGTTCGTTTAGGCGGAACTACTAAAATAAAATTTGATGCTCGATTGATAATTGCTACCCACAAAGATTTGGCTCAAGAAGTAAAAAATGGAACTTTTAGAGAAGATTTATATTATAGAATTATTGGTTTACCCATAGAGTTGCCACCACTAAGAGAACGAGGAAATGACACGTTGTTATTAGCCAAATATTTTATTGACTTATTTACAAAAGACAATAAGATGAAACCTATATTCTTATCAAAAGAAGCTAAAGATACACTACTAAGATACCCCTTTCCCGGAAACATTCGAGAATTAAAAGCGGTTATCGATTTAGCGTGTGTAATGTGTGAAAACAACAAGATTTTGCCGGATGACCTTACTTTCAACAGTATCCATAACACCGATTTTTTCCTATCTGTAGAAAAAACTTTAAAAGAATATACTGCCGAAATTATAGCTCATTATTTAAAAAAAAACAATAATGATGTGTTAAAAACAGCAAAAAAGCTAGCTATTGGAAAATCAACCATTTATAATTTAATTCAATCTTCTGAGAATGCCAAATAAACGTAATCATTCAACTTCTTTTAAATATGATGAATAAAAATCTCCCGATACCACAAAATGAAGTAGCTCGTTTAGATGCTTTGGCTCAATACAATATTCTTGATACTTTACCAGAAGAAGAATTTGATCGTCTCACACAATTAGCATCGATAATATGCGGAGTTCCCATTGCATTAATTACTTTAATTGATAAGGACAGGCAGTGGTTTAAATCTAAAATTGGTTTAGAGACACCCGAAACTCCAAGATGTATTTCCTTTTGCCAATATGCAATTAATGATGAATCCTTTTTTGAAATTGAAGATGCAACAAAGGACGAACGTTTTTTAAGCAACCCTTTAGTAACAGATCAACCCAATATCCGATTCTATGCCGGGTATCCATTAATAGATCCCGATGGCTATGCGCTAGGTTCTCTTTGTGTAATTGATAGAAAAGCTAGAAAATTAACTGCCGACCAAAGGCGGGTATTGACACTCTTGGCTAATGAAGTAGTTTCACAAATTGTATCTAGAAAAAAAAATGCTGAAAAGGATAAATTAGAAAAAATGTTCAACCTTTCAATTGATTTGAAATGCGTGGCTGGTACTGATGGATATTTCAAAAAACTTAACCCTGCATTTACACTAACTTTAGGGTGGACAATAGAAGAATTGCTTGCAAAACCGTTTTATGACTTCATTCACCCTGATGATGTTACTACCACTTTTAATGAAATTAAAAAATTAGCAACAGGAGAAAAAACGATAAACTTCGAAAATCGGTTTATAACAAAAAATGGCGATTACCCGTCAATAAGCTGGAATGCTATTTCTGATGAAATAACAGGAGAACTTTACGCAGTTGGACGTGATATTAGCGAACGAAAAAAAGCAGAAGAAAAACTAACGGAATACAAACATTTTTTTTACAACACAGCTAACTTTTCTTGTATTGCAAATGTGGAGGGTTATTTTGAAGTCATTAATTCAAATTTTGAAAAGGCATTAGGTTATAGCGAAAGAGAATTGCTCGAAAGTCAATTTCTGAGTTTCGTACATCCTGATGATATTGATTTAACCCTAAAAGAAATTAAGAAACTGCAAAGAGATGTTAAAACTATAAATTTTGAGAACAGGTATCGCAAAAAAGATGGAAATTATTTGTGGTTCGATTGGCACGCAACTCCCAATCCTGTCACCGGAAAAATTTACGCAATTGCCCGTGATATAACTGAACAAAAAAAAGCAAAAGAGTTGCTAACACAAAGCGAGGAGTATAACCGTTTTATAATGAATTCTTCTCCAAATTCAATTGTAACTATCAATAGCTCCAAGAAAATAACTTTTTGGAATCTACAAGCCGAAACTGTTTTTGGCTGGAAAAAAGAGGAAGTGTTAGGAAAGAACATGATTGATTTATTAATTCCTTCGCGCTACCGGGATACGTGGAACAAAGTAATAGATAAATACCCTAAAAATGAGAAAAATTCATATAGTAATCAACTGCTAGAATTAACTTTACTCCATAAAGCTGGAAACGAATTTTATGGAGAAACTTCCATAACACCAATTGTTCAAGATGGCATACGCTATTACAGTGGCTTTATTCAAGATATTACCAAAAGGAAGGAAGCCGAAAAAAAGCTATCCCAAAGCACAAAATTATTAAAAACGATATTGGCCAACCTTAGATCCGGAATAAGAATGGAAGATCAAAATCGTAATCTGTTATTTGTTAATCAACACTATTGCGATATGCGTAATATCGATAGTAAACCAGAGGAATTGGCTGGTACGGATGGTTCAAATGCAGTAAATGAGGCACCATTGTTTTTTAAAGATGCAGAACGCTTAATTATAAAAACGAATAAAACATTAATTGATAGAAAACTTGTTATAGGAGAATTACTGGAAACCTTGGACAATCACTTTATAGAGCGCGATTACATCCCCTTGTTTGTTGATAATGAATTCAAAGGGCAGCTCTGGAAATATAACGATGTTACCGAAAAAGTACAAACCCAAAAACTATTGGAACAAAGTGAAGAGCGCAATCTCTTAATTATGAATTCTTCACTAAATTCAATAGTTACTATCGATAGTGCCAAGAAAATCACGTTTTGGAATCATCAGTCTGAAATTGTTTTTGGATGGAAAGAGGAGGAAGTATTAGGAAAAGTCTTTACAGACTTTATGGTTCCTACCCGTAATAAAGAACTTTGGGATAATTCCATATACCAGTATTTAAGTGAAGGACATACTGAGTTCTTGAATAAACAAGTAGAGCTTTACGGAGTAAATAAGGCCGGAGATGAATTCCTTACCGAAATTACCATCACTCCTATGACACAAGATGGAGAAACTTTTTTCTGTGCTTTCATTCAGGATATTTCCGATAAAAAGGCAGCAGAAAATATTCGAAAAATTCAAGAGGAGAAATTCCAAAACGTAATAACACACATGAACCTGGGATTGATAGAAGTGGACAATAACGAGATTATTCAATATGCAAACCAGAGTTTTGCCGCCATAATAGGTTACGAAATAAGCGAACTTGTAGGCAGAAATTTAATAGATTTTTTTGATTGTCAAGACAATTTGGACATCCTTACTTCCAAAATCAAACTCAGACAACAAGGCGTTTCAGACATCTATCAAATCCCGATCAAAAATAAAAGAGGGGAACTGAGATGGTTGACAATTAGTGGAGCTCCCAACTACGACAACAAAGGAAATGTAATAGGTTCGATAGGAATTCATCTGGATATAACAGACCAAAAAAAATTGGAGTCCGATCTTGAAAAAGAAAAAACAAACGCGTTAAAATCGTCCAAAGCCAAAGAAGTATTCTTGGCCAACATGAGTCACGAAATACGAACGCCCCTTAATGCAATTGTAGGTTTTTTAAGGGAATTAGATAAATTGGAACTTACCGGGCTTCAAAAGGACTATATCAATAACTGCTCCATAGCCTCCAAGCATTTACTGGCCATCATCAATAATATTTTAGATATTTCAAAAATCGAATCTGGAGAAATGAGTCTTGAATCTGTAGATTTTGTCTTTGAAAAATCCATTTCAAATGTTACAACAGTGTTGCATCCAATGCTGAAACAAAAAGGATTGGATTTTAACATCACTATTTCAAAAGAAATACGAAATGTATTGGTAGGAGATGCTATGAGGCTGCAACAAATTTTATACAACCTTGTTGGTAATGCCATAAAATTCACTAGTACAGGCAGTATTTCAATTAATTGCGAAGTTGTTGACGACAGCACTTTCTCCCAAAAATTAAAAATTTCGATATCGGATACCGGGATAGGAATGGAAAGCAGCTTTGTTTCGACTATTTTTAATAAATTTTCGCAGGAAGTTAAAGAAACCACCCGGAAATATGGTGGTACAGGTCTGGGCTTGCCGATCACCAAGGAGCTTGTCGAGTTAATGGGCGGCACAATTGAGATCGAAAGCGAAAAAAATAGGGGAACAACTATTTGTCTATACCTCAATTATCCCAAGTCAAGCAAGGAAAATGCCGTTGACCTTGATATTGTTAAACCCGTTATCAGATTAAAAAATATTTCAATTCTTCTGGTTGAAGACAATTATTTGAACCGAATGGTGGCCCAAAATTCTTTGCAATATTATAATTGCGAAGTAACCGAAGCTGAAAATGGCCTGGAAGCCGTCGAGATTTTGAAAAATAAAACCTTCGACATTATTCTTATGGATATCCAAATGCCAATAATGGGTGGTATCGAAGCAGTCCTAATTATTAGAAACGAACTAAATATTACAACGCCCATTATTGCGCTTACCGCAAATGCATTTAAAACAGAAATTGATAAATGCAAAAAAGCAGGCATGAACGACTATGTCGCCAAGCCTTTTGATGAAGACATTTTAATTGAAACCATTGCAAAATATACCGTGAACAAAATAACATCCGTTGCTGAACCAGAATTTCCAGAAACAGCTTCGATTGAGAAACTTTATAATTTGACGACATTACAAAACTTGAGCAGAAACAACAATGAATTTGTGCTTAAAATGGTCGGTGTCTTTGTGGAACAAACAATAGCAACTATTGAAAAAATAGATGCAGCGTTGGAATCAAATAATTTTCTGGAAATTAGCCAATTAATCCATAAAATTAGACCCAGCACCGATCATATGGGTGTTCTGTCTATTCAGAGTGAAATGAAAACTTTAGAAAAAATAGCAAAAGAAACACAAAATAAAGGGCAAATTACAACTATTTATATCTTGGTAAAAAAAACATTACAACTTGTAATTTCCCAACTTCAGAAAAATGAATTAAACGCATAAAGTTTTCTTTTTTATTGAAAATAATAGCTATATCTGTCATTGCGAACGCATTGCGGTAATCTCCTTACCGATGCGTAATCTCCAGCAGCTCTGACGCATGGATAGAAAAAAGCAATCATTTTGCTTTTTTCAAAAGTTGGAATACTTTCCAAAAAATGGAAAAAATAAACCATTTTATTTTATTAAAACCTTTATAATAAGCTACTTAACTTTTTGGCTTGCTTTTGGATTAGATCTTAACAATATAGTTAGATAATATGCAAAATCAAAATTCATTCAAATTTTTTATAGTAGACGACGATGTTTTTTGTGCAAAAATGCACGAACAATATTTGTTAAACCTAAACTACAGCAATATTAAATGTTTCAGTAATGGGAATGATTGCCTAAATAATCTAAATCAAAATCCAGACATTATTTTCTTGGATCACAACATGGATGGAATAACAGGATTAGAAGTTTTAAAAAAAATAAAACGCTACAATCCTAGCATTTATGTAATAATGGTTTCGGGTCAGCAAAATATTAAAATAGCTGTTGATGCTCATGAGTATGAAGCCTATGATTATATAATTAAAGACAATTTAGTGTACGATAAAATGACACTTATTATCAATAAAATTAGTTCGATGAAAAAAGCGACCTCAACTTTTATTGAAATCTCTAAAAATGAATTTTTAGACCCTTCTTTAGAATAAGTAATATGAACATTAAAAAAATAAAAATAGTTATATTATTCTTGTTAGGCTTTGGGCTACTAACAGCACAAGCACAACAAGCAATCACTGCCACTGGCGGCGATGCTTCTGGAAGCGGAGGAACAGTTGCTTATTCGGTAGGGCAAGTTGTTTATACCACCAATACAGGTACAAACGGTTCGGTAGCACAAGGCGTGCAACAATCCTACATAATTTCTATTGTGTTGGGCATAGAAGACAATTCCATTAAATTGGAATTAACAGCTTACCCAAACCCTACTACCAATTTTTTAACGCTTAATGTAGGTAACGCCGAACTTTCAACTTTGAGATTTCAACTTTACGACATCAGCGGAAAATTAATTGAAAGCCGAAAAATAGTAAGCAGCACCGAAACAATTGGTATGGAAAATTTACCAAGTGCCATTTATTTTTTGAAAGTGGTCAACAATAACAAAGAAGTAAAAACATTTAAAATCATTAAAAAATAAAAACTGTGACGAAGTTATATTTAATCATAGTAGGGCTTTTATTAACGGTAAGCGTATTTGCACAAGCCCCACAAAAAATGAGTTACCAAGCCGTAATTCGTAACAATAGTAACGCATTAATAACATCAACACCTATTGGAATGCAAATTAGCATATTGCAGAGTTCATCAACTGGCACAGCTGTGTATGTAGAAACCCAAACACCAAGCACCAACTCCAATGGTTTAGTAAGTTTAGAAATTGGAACAGGTACAATTATAACAGGTACATTTTCGGGTATCAACTGGGCAACTGGTCCTTATTTTATAAAAACAGAAACCGACCCAACAGGCGGAACCGCTTACACCATTGCTGGTACAAACGAATTAATGAGTGTGCCCTATGCTTTGTTTAGTGCAAACGGAACGGCTGGCTCAACTGGCGCTGCCGGTCCAAATATAATTACTGTAGCCACAACAACAACCCAAACTGGGTTATTAACAGGAAATGGTGCAAATGTTTCGGCTGTTCCCGCAACTACAGCAAGTATTGCTGCTTCTGCAGATAAAAACTATGTTACCAATGCTCAACAAACTGTCCTTGGAAATACAAGCAATACAAACACAGGTGACCAAACAACCATAACCGGAAATGCAGGAACAGCCACAGCGCTTGCGACCGCAAGAACAATCAACGGTGTGCCGTTTGACGGAACAGCAAATATTACGATAACCGCAGCAGCAGGTGGAATGCAATATTTTGAAAAAGAGTTAGTTTCTGACGGGGAAAATAGTATTGCTTTAACATTCTCTTTGGGTGTTTTTTCTAAAATTCATTATAATGGAACTTTACTAAGAAAAAATCAATGGTCAGGAGTTGGTCTTACTACTTTAACATTAATTCTTGACACAAGGCAAAACGATAAATTAACAGTTACAAATTAAATATTAACCTAAAATCTTGCAGTGGTATAGAAAAACTGGGGAAAACAAATGAAAAACCAATAAATAAAACCAATAAACCAAATGTCAGGGTTGGTTTATTTGTAATGAAAAACAACCTTGACACAAAGTAAATAAACAATTAACATCTTGCAGTGGTATAGATAAACTGAGTAAAATTATGAAAAAATACATACTAACAATCGCATTATTTGCAATTTCCTATTTAGGATTTTCACAAACTACACCAACAGCCCAATTGAGAGTTGCAGATCGAACAACTGCTTTTGGCCAAAATCTGCCTGCTGGAACGCAAATTTATGTTGTGTCTGATCGTACTTTATGGCAAGCAAAAATCGGAATTCCTTCTGCTTTATCAATTGACACTGCATTAGCCGCATTAACCGCAGCATCACCCATAGATTATTTGGTAAAAATTAACAGTAATGTCAGTTACTTTGTTCAATCATTTGAAGCAGCCGCTACACCAGGAACGTACACACTTACATATCTCCCGTTGCTACCTACAACTTCGATAACTGTTATGATGAATGGAGCGGCATTGAGGCCAACAACTGATTATACTAGTTCTGAGAAGGTTCTAACTATTATTTCTGCTCAATCAGAATATGATAAATTTGTAGTATCTTATACTTATACTAACAATTAATATTGCTATGTTTCTGTAGGATGATTTTCTTTATCCTGCAGAAGCATAGATTGAGTTTTTAAAGTTTTATTATAAAGGAATACAAATTTTAGATTCCTCACTTTGTTAGGAATAACAATTTTGGTTTATATAGGGAGAGCGAGCGTTCCAATTTCATCGTAAGGCCAGCTCTCCCTTATTTGCTATCAAAAGTCTTGTCATTCCGAAGAGAGGAATCTTTTTTTTATTTGCTTTTGATAGTGTTCAAATAAATGATTTACTAAATGTTATATTAAAATGAAAAACTTAATTATTTTATTTCTGTTTTTTCCTTCCCTGATGTTTGCACAGGCGCCACAGGCGCTGGTTGCACCTTCAGTATTAATGAAAATACCTGACGCAACAACTATCTTTGGTGCTAATTTAGGCGTTGGTACACAAATTTATGATATAGCTAATGATAAATTGTATGCGGTAAAAACAAAAATAATCTACACTGAAACAATTACCACTGCCGCAGCATCTTTGAGCTTGATTAACACCGCTGGTTATAGTTCTGTTACTGCTTCTTCAATTATTTCAACTACTTCAACTACAGATGTAGTAATTACAGACATGACTAAAACTCTAGTAGAGGCTGGTATGTATTCTATTCATTTTAATGGGCAATTAAACATCCCCGCAGCTAATTATACAACTGGTTTTAGCACTGCTACTGCGGCTGCAGATTTAAATTTAATTTATAACGATATTATGGCAATACCTGTAACCGGTACCCATGCACTTACTTTTGGAAGTGGGGAAACGCTTCTTCCTGGAGTTTATAATGTATCGGGCGCGGCATCAATTGCCGGCACTCTTACTCTAAATGGTAATAATGAAATAAACCCTATATTTATAGTTAGAGCCAATGCAGGAGCATTTAATACAGGGGCTGGTACTAATGTAATTTTAACAAACGGAGCAACCGCAAAAAATGTTTTTTGGATTGCCGATGGAGCAGTTGGTCTCGGTGCTAGTACAAATATCTCAGGAACCTTATTTTCTCATGGAGCTGCTGTTGCAGGGGCTAATACCACAGTAAACGGACGATTATTAACGACATTGGGAGCAATTTCTTTCGGAGAAGGTACACTTACTTTGCCAACAGGCAATAGCATTATAAATTTTAGGAGCTTGTCTAATTTCGTAATATTTACCAGTTCAGGTGGAGTTGCCAATACTGGTGCTTCAGTATATAATGGAGATATTGGAACAGCTGGAGGTGCCATCACAGGCTTTGCTGCAACTGCAACTGTAAATGGAACTATCTTTCAATCAGGATCAACTACGCTTGTTACCCCCATTAATCATATGGCTACTTTTAGCCTTTATAAAAATGGCGTCTTAATTCCTTATTCTAGCAGAACAAGAGTAGAATTACCATCGGACATTTCATTACTAGCCCTTTCTAAAATTGAAGTGGATGACACAATAGATGTGAGATGGAAAATTGATGAACAAAAGTCTGATGGTATCGAAATAAGTGTTCTTAATAGAATTTTAACATTGATTAGAGTAGGAAACTAACCAAACGGTACTCGTTTAAAATATAAAAGAAAATTCAGCATGAAAAAATTTCACGCAACATAAAATTTTAGGTACTAACGGGCCTATAGTTCTTCTGCTCCTATTCTTTTTAATCCAAATACTAGAAATACAAGCACAATACATGAAGAATTAAATAACTTAATGCAACAAATGATAATTTTATCTTTGTTGAATTATGGAAAAATCCCGTAAAAGATTAACCCTTAATGAAAGGGTAATTATTGAGACACTTTTAAACGAAAACAAGTCTAAAAGTTATATTGCCTCAATACTGGAATTCCTACAAAAAGTGAAACAAAAAAGTTAAGACCTATGCTACATTTTTCAATTTGTTAAATTCTTGTTCCGTTTATGCTGGAGATTTATAACCCAAAGAAGAGTGTAAACGTTTTCTATTACACCATACTTCGGCTTTGGGAATAAACAATCCTACAGCGAATTTTATTTGATCCCCTGAATTAGAGTTGAATTTTAGGGTCAATGGCTCCGATTTATTCTAACATTATTGTTTCATCGGACAATACTATAACTACCCTGTTTTGGTCCAGTGCTTCCATAAGTTGTTCCGTCAGATGCATTATGGCTTTTTTGAGAGCGGATTCCTCTTGCGGGAATTTTAGATACTGAATAAATTGCAAATCGACAGAAGGTTCTTCCTGACCTAAAAACAGAATTTCACAGCGTGTTAATTTTGCACTCAACTTTATTTTGTACTGTATTATTATATTTTCTTGTGCTTTTAACAAAGCCTTTTTAAATTCTGGTACGGAAATACCCAACTAGTTCATCAAAATGCTCTATGTCTGTATTGTGTTCAAAAATTCCTTTGAATTTATTCAATAATGTGTTTGCATTTTGGTTGGTAAAAAACTTTGTAGACATTTATTATTATCTTTTGTTATTTTGCGAAACGTAAAACTATGCTTTTTTAAAGAAATAACCTATTCAAATAATGAACAGGTTTGTATGATTTTTTTTATAAATGACAGCTCAACATTTATAATCAGCCATTTGTACTCAATAAAATCAAAAATAACTTTTAGGTTTTGTTTTACTTTACGGTTTTCCACATTTTGAGAAAATAATTATTTAATTCCACGCCGTTTAGATTGTCCAGAAACAATTGAAAATCGTACAATTTAATCAACCCGTCCTTTTTATCTGGTACTTGTGCCAACTGTACAAAATTGATGTTTTGGTATAGGGATTTTTCTCCTACTATGTCTTGTATGATGATGAAAATTGCTTGTTGTAACGTCTTTGTATCACAATACAAATTGTAACTTTTTAAAAAAACTACAATGTCTAACTTATGTGATAATTCATGATACTCAACAGGTAAAAATGTGAGTTCGCTGGCTTTTAATGAAATCTCATGGAAGATGTAAGGTTCATCAAGACCCTTCATGAGTTTGTCAATTCTTTCGATTGGTTGGATGAAAGCGGTGAATTTCCAGTTTTTCAATTGTGGTGCATTGTCGACTAAATCAATTACGTGATTAAAGTATTCCGGGTTGCCATTTGCGGTTAAAATTAGCTCGAATTTTCCATTTCCGGTTTTCGGATATACAATCATAAAGTCAACTTCTTTGCAATAGTAGCTGAGGTTTTTGTTTATCCAAAAGCAAGTAATACCAGCTTTTTACCATCTAGTTTTGGATTGTCGGATGGACTAAATTCTTGTATTTTAAAAGAAA
>NZ_RYDJ01000260.1:0-1073 GCF_003970355.1 Flavobacterium bomense
TTTGTTTTTTCATATTCAATGATAAATAAATGTAAATAAAACACATTTTACATTTTCAGCCTATTTATATTATGAAATTATTTGATTTAAATACGGAAAATCACTTAATTGGTTTTCTAAAATACTTTAAAATGAGGGCTTTTTTCTTTTCAATTCAAATAAAATATTTAGTTCAAAAACAGATTTAAAAACTATAGATTTAATCTAGATATTCACAATGGTTTTTTACCATTTAATATAATACATAAAATGATGAATGAGATTTTAATTAAACACACTAAAGATTTTTTTCGGAAAACGTTTAATTCAGAAGCTGATAAAGTGATTTTGTCTCCAGGAAGAATAAACATTATTGGAGAACATATCGATTATAATGACGGATACGTTTTGCCAGCAGCTATAGATAAAATTATTTGTTTCGCTTTTGAAAAAAACAACTCAAATATTGCCAACATTTATGCTGTTGATTTGAATGAATCTGTTGAAATCGATGTGACAAAAGAAGCCGTATTAAGCGAAGTGGTTTGGACTAATTATTTGCGGGGCGTATTGTTTCAATTGAGACTGAAAGGTTTCGAAATAAGCGGTTTTAATTGTTCGTTTAGCAGTAATATCCCCACGGGTTCTGGCTTGTCTTCCTCGGCGGCTTTAGAATGTGGTTTCTTATTTGGCATCAATGAAATGTTCAATTTGGGAATAAAATCTATTGATATTGCATTGATGGGACAAAGTGCAGAGCATTGGGTAGGCATCAATTGTGGCATTATGGATCAATTTTCTAGCGTAATGGGATTAGAAAATAAAGTTATAAAAATTGATTGCCGCACATTAGATTATACCTATCACGACGCAAATTTTGTTGATTACTCTTTAATATTATTTGATAGTAACGTAAAACATTCATTATTCACCTCCGAATACAATAATAGACGCATCGAATGTAACGAAGGATTATGTATCATCAAAGAAAATTATCCTGAAATTGAAAGTTTCCGTGACTGCGAGGTAGATCATTTGATGACTTTAAAAGCTAAAATGTCTGACAATGTTTTTAAAAGAAGTTTGTATGCCGT
>NZ_RYDJ01000261.1:0-1072 GCF_003970355.1 Flavobacterium bomense
ACTTATGCGACTTAAAAATGTGCTAACCACATTCTCTGATTTCAAGATGGAAGATTTGGATATGGACGAGCAATTGTTTGAAGATTACAAAAGCAAATACCTCGATTTATACGATAAAGTCAAAAGCAATCACGAAAAAGAAAAGGTTTCCATTTTAGAAGACGTCGATTTCGAATTGGAATTAATCCACCGTGACGAAATCAATGTTACATACATCTTGCATCTATTGGCAAACCTTAAAAATGCCGATCCTCACGAGAAAAATAAGAAGCAAAAAGAAATCATTGATTTACTTACTGGAGAAGCCAACTTGAGAAGTAAACGAGAACTTATTGAACGTTTCATACTAGAAAACCTTCCCGCAATAGAAGACACAGAAGACCTACCGGACCAATTTGAAAAATACTGGAATGAAGAACAGATAAAAGCCTTTAAACTACTGGTACAAGAAGAAAACTTGTCAGAAGAAAAAACAGAACAGCTAATAGAAAATTACCTCTTTGCCGAACGCGAACCTTTAAGAGATGAACTCTTGGACTTAATAGAAGGTGAAAAGCCTAAAGTATTGGAACGTAAGAAAACAGGTGACAGAATCTTGAGTAAGATTATTGGATTTGTAGAAACTTTTGTGAGTGGGTTTGCGAAGGTGGGGTAGGATTTTGGAAGAAATTAAGGAAAACTAGTTCGCTGAAAAATAATCTTCATTTAATAAATCAGAATTAAGATTCATCATTATCTTTGTATACAAACAAACATTAAATTAATTATCAATAGGCATCAAATTGGCCATCATAATAGAAGTAAAACAACGTCAAGTCTTGATTTAACTGCTAATCTGTCCCGAGGGGCGAGCCCAAGAGAGGGAGCAAAAAGCTAGTCGAAAGACTAGCTTTTTTTGTTTATATTTGAATGTGAATCTTTATTACAGCGTTTATTAAAATCTATATCAACCTTAATAGATATCCTGAAATCATAAAAAATTACTCGAGAAATACATTTAAGTTATTATTTTAGTACTCATTTTTCAGCCCCGTAGTTCAACGGATAGAATGGGAGTTTCCTAAACTTTTGA
>NZ_RYDJ01000262.1:0-1067 GCF_003970355.1 Flavobacterium bomense
CCGTCTCCGCCAATGCTTATCAGAACATCAAAACTGCTGTCTAGTTCAGTATGAGACTCAAATGTAGGATACTCTTTTTTGATAAGTTTTTTTTCGAATAAGATTTCTAGAAAATAGGATTCGATAATCATCTCAACATTATTCTTAATCAAAAAAGCAAAAATATCTTTTATGATGGGTTCTGTACTATTTTGATAGTATTGACCGTAAATGGCTATTTTCATTTATTAGATATTGAGATATTTGTCTAAATAATCCGAACGTTCCTTTAATGTGTTGATGTAATTGTCTTCATAATGTTCCGAAATTATTTCATAATTGTATCTTCTAAAAGATTGAATTATTTCGTTCATCACTCCTAAACTAATTTTTATAGTTACTTGTGTGCTTTCTGAATCAGCATCGGAAACAAATAAACCCAAGATTTTGCCATTATTACTTTCAATGATTTGGGTGATCTCTCCCATCGAATACCCTGATGTATTTTTTTTAACCACAAGTATTCCGCCAGATTCTTGTAAAAAAGGAGTTTCGTGAAAAAAATTCAGGATGTCTCTAATTTCATAATAACCTAAATATTGGTTTTTTTGGTCCAAAACAGGAACTAAATTGGAATGGTTTTTAGCAAAAACTTCCAAAACATCGAGCCAAATCATATTTTCTCTGGCAAAAAAACCTTCGAGAGAATAGCGATAATCCAAAACTTTTTTGACTCCATTAAGCGTTTCAATATCATCGGAACCAATGCTACCTATATATATTCCTTCTTCGACAACAGGAAAATGCGAAAAAGTTAATTCGTTAAAAAACTCTTGAACAGCCGCAATAGTTTCTTGACTGTCAATCGCTTTGTAATCATTACTAATATAGTTTGTAATCTCCGTCATATATTCATCCTAAATATTTGATGCAAAATAATCAAAATTATGCAATAACAGCAAATTTTACTTTGTATTTTTGCCCTTCAAAGCCTGAAAATTATTCCAATGACAAAGTTAAGCGTAAATATTAACAAAATAGCTACTTTACGAAACGCTCGTGGAGGAAATGTTCCCGATTTACTAAAA